>VSPW01000151.1 GCA_009775535.1 Muribaculaceae bacterium | reverse complement strand
ACTTCAAATACGCCATCGCCAAGTTCGAGTATGGATATATCGAATGTGCCGCCTCCGAGGTCGAATACAGCGATTTTCTGGTCCTTGTTGGTCTTGTCGAGGCCATATGCCAATGCTGCGGCTGTAGGTTCGTTCACGATACGGCGTACGGTGAGGCCTGCTATTTCTCCTGCTTCTTTTGTGGCCTGGCGCTGTGAGTCGTTGAAGTATGCGGGTACTGTGATGACTGCTTCGGTTACGGTCTGTCCGAGGTAGTCTTCAGCGGTCTTCTTCATTTTTTGCAGAATCATTGCTGAAATTTCCTGCGGGGTGTATTCGCGGCCGTCGATGTCGATGCGAGGGGTGTTGTTGTCGCCACGTACTACTTTGTAAGGAACACGGGCGATCTCGTTCTTTACCTGGTCATATGTCTCACCCATGAAACGTTTGATCGAGTAGATTGTGCGTTTAGGGTTTGTGATGGCCTGACGTTTGGCAGGGTCACCTACTTTGCGTTCGCCTCCGTCAACGAATGCGACTACAGAGGGGGTGGTGTTGCGTCCTTCACTGTTTGGTATTACAACGGGGTCGTTACCTTCGAGTACGGCTACGCATGAGTTGGTAGTGCCTAAGTCAATTCCTATAATTTTTCCCATAGTTGTGTAAAGTTATTTGTTTTTTATTGTTTGTTTCAATTTCTATGGTGCGGGCATTGTCTAAATGTTGTTCCTGCACTGCATCAACTATGAAACAAATTTTGTGCCAAAATTGTTGTCGGCCATATCAGGAATGCAAATACTGTCATGTGGATGACAAAAATGGCAGTAGTATGTCAGTCGTCAGGGTAGGTGGACATGTCAGACAGTGCCTCTGCATCGGCGGCACGTGATGCCGGTGTCTCCCCGTCTTCGCGGTTAGATATGTATTGGTTGTAGTATGACAGGAGCAGGGTTGTGAGCGGGAGGGCTATAATCAATCCAATGAATCCAAGTAGTGTGCCCCATAGTGAGAGTGACAGCAGTATGATCGCCGGGTTAAGTCCCATCATTTTGCCCATTATCTTTGGGGTAAGGATAAGGTCCTGTATGCATTGCACAATGGCATATATTGCAATGCATGACCACCACATGGGCCAGAAACTTTCGGTGTTCTCTACTGAGCAGATCATGCACAGGAGCGTTATAGGTATTATGGATATGAATTGCAGGTATGGGACCATGTTGAGAACGCCGATGAATATGCCCATTACGACGGCAAGCGGTAGCCCTATCAGGGAGAATCCGATGGAGAACATGATGCCAACGCACAGTGCTACCAGCGCCTGTCCACGGAAATAATGGTTCATGCTGTCTTTTACGTTGCGTCCCACTGAAAATGTGCGTTTGCGGTATTTTGGCGGGACCATGCGTTTGAAGCCGTTAAGCAGCTTGTCGTAGTCGAGCATTATGAATATCACATATAATATTGTGAAAAACCAGTTTATTATCCACATCACTACCCCGATGCTGCCGGAAAGCATTCCGGGAAGCCAGTCCATGATGTTCTCTACACCTTGTTTTTTGAAGATGTCGGCAATGGAATTGAAGTCTATGGCTTTGCGGATGAAGTCGTGCACTTCCTCCGGTATGAATGGTATGGCGGCACCTGAAGCGGCATATTTTTCTATCACCCGGCCTATCTGATGGAATTCAGATATGATTGATGGCATGAAAAGGACGGTCAGCAACAGCAGCATGAGCATTGCCTCAAAAAGGGTCATGAACACAGCCCAGAAACGGCCGCGTGTCCGTAACATGGCACGGTTGTATTGTACGAACGGTTCAAGCATATATGCAATGAGCCATGCCACCAGGAATGGTAGCAAGACCATTTTCAGGTAGTCTATAAGCCATACGGATATTATTACGCAGGTGATTGAGAATACAATACGTATAACGCGGTCAAAAGTATAGGGTCTGTTATGTGATGCCATACTGTTATGTGATGTAAAGGATAAGTGTTGCGGGAACTGTCCGTTTTAACATATTTAACGTTTGCTGGCGGCTAATGTTTCATATGAGGCGGATTATTTTACATATAGCTTTATTGTCATGGTAGATTAGATGGGCATAATAGGGCTATAATTAGCTAAAGAATTTGTAACTTTGCAGACGCTATGGATTTTAAGTTAGATGCAACAGACCCTAGGGGTGCAGCCCGTGCCGGAGAGATAACTACCGGGCACGGAAAGATACTTACACCTGTATTTATGCCCGTAGGAACGCTTGGGAGCGTGAAAGGTGTACACCAGCATGAACTGCGTGACGATATCAAGGCCCAGATTATATTGGGCAACACATACCATCTGTATCTCCGGCCCGGTATCGAGATTCTTGAAAGGGCTGGCGGGTTGCATAAGTTCAATGGATGGGAGAGGCCAATACTTACAGACAGTGGTGGTTTCCAGGTGTTTTCACTAAGTGCTAACCGTAAGCTTTCGGAGGAAGGGGCGTATTTCCGTAGCCATATCGATGGCTCAAAGCACCTGTTCACGCCTGAAGGGGTAGTGGATATCGAGAGGACAATTGGGGCTGATATTATGATGGCCCTGGATGAATGCCCTCCGGGAGATTCTGAATACTCATATGCGCGAAAGTCGCTCGACCTGACTCACCGTTGGTTGAAACGCGGTTGGAAAAGATATAAGGAAACCGAAGGCAAATACGGATATTCACAGGCTTATTTCCCTATAGTACAAGGATGTACATACCCAGACCTTCGGCGTGAGTCAGCTAATTTTGTGGCCGAGCTTGGCGCTGACGGCAATGCCATAGGCGGCCTGGCTGTAGGTGAGCCTACAGAGGTCATGTACGATATGATCGAGGTAGTAAATGAAGTGCTTCCAACGGACAAGCCCCGCTATCTGATGGGAGTAGGGACTCCGGCAAACATACTTGAGGCTATTGACCGTGGGGTTGACATGATGGATTGTGTGATGCCCACAAGGAATGGACGCAACGGTATGTTGTTTACTTCAGAGGGAATCATGAATATGCGCAACAAGAAATGGGCTGATGATTTTACCCCAATAGACCCTAACGGCACAAGCTATGTCGACCATTGCTATTCCCGTGCGTACTTGAGGCATCTATTCATATCGCAGGAACTGTTGGCTATGCAGATCGCATCAATACATAACCTGGCGTTCTATCTGTGGCTGACCGGTGAGGCCAGGCGTCATATCATTGCCGGGGATTTCAAGGCGTGGAAGACTGATATGGTGGAACGTGTGACACGTAGGCTGTAGGGCATAATCATACCTCACAAAAGCATTGTAGAATGTTCAAGATACTAGACCGGTATATCATCAGGAATTTCCTGGGTACATATGTGTTTGCCATACTGTTGCTGTTGGCGATAGTGGTGATGTTCGATGTCAATGAGAAGCTGGACGCTTTCCTTAAGGCGCCGTTCAAGGCCACTGTATTTGATTATTTCTTGAACTTCCTTCCGTATTTCGCCAATCAGTTCAGCCCGTTGTTCACGTTTATCGCAGTGATATTCTTTACCTCCAAGCTGGCGGGAAATTCAGAGATAATAGCAATGCTCTCTACTGGTATGAGCTACCGCCGTCTTTTGCGGCCATACATGTTTTCGGCGTTTGTAATAGCATCGGTGACGTATGCCCTGAGTGCATATGTGATACCGCCAGCCAATGTTAAGCGTATCGATTTCACAAACACGTATGTAAAGAACAAGCGAATAGACTATGGGTCCAACATAATGCTTATGGTTGCCCCTGGTGAGATCGCATATATGAGCCGTTATGACAATGTGTCAAAGACAGGCACGCGTTTCTCCCTTGAAAAATTTGAGGGAAAGACGCTGGTATCCAGGTTGACGGCACAAAGCATAAAATGGGACACACTTTATCATTGGACAGTACGCGATTATGTGATACGTGACTTTACGGAACACCGTGAATACATATCTCAAGGCAAGAGCCTTGACACTGTTATACCGTTTGAGCCACGCGATTTCCTTATAGCGAAAAACGACCATGAAAAGATGACAACTGCCGATCTATCTGAGTATATAGACCGGCAGAAGGATAGGGGTGTAGCCAATATACAGTCGTTTGAGGTGGAATATCACAGGCGTTTTGCCATGACGGCTGCCGCATTCATTCTCACTGTAATCGGCATGGCACTTTCGTCAAGGAAGGTGAAAGGCGGGATGGGTGTCAATATAGGTATAGGTCTGGTGCTGAGCTTCAGCTATATCCTATTTATGGCCGTGACATCAGCTTTTGCAGTGTCCGGTCTTACTTCCCCGATGGTCGCCATGTGGATTCCCAACATGGTTTATGCCATCATCGCCATTGTGCTTTACCGTAGGGCATCCGTCAGCTAAGGGCGTCAGCTCCGTTTCGGGCCTTATCGGCAAGGAAATCGGCGGCCTTTGCTGCCGCTTCAAGCCCTTTTGATGTGAGGTTTTTCACCTTGTCCTTCAGGTCTGAGCCTTTTTCCTGTATCATTTCTTTTGCAGACTCAATCTTGTCGGATATTTCTGACTTTTGGGCCTTGGCTTCTTGTTTTATTGCTACATTTGCTGCGGCTGCTGATACTTTTGCCGCCTGTTCGGCTACTTTGGCGGCGCTTTTGGCAGCCTGCTTGTTGATGTCTGAGTTCATAATCTTATCCGTTTTGAGGTTTAAAAATAGTGTTTTGATATGCAGGCATAGGTTATGCCCTATAATAAGCCTGCTCTGATATATCAACAAATATGTATGGACAATGGTTTGCCGATGCTGTTAGGGTGGCTTATTATGTGATTTAAAATAGAGCTTTAGCTAATTGAAAAAGCATCACGGATACAATATGTAACG
>VSPW01000150.1 GCA_009775535.1 Muribaculaceae bacterium | reverse complement strand
GTCATAGAGGTTCACCTTGTCATAAAGGTAATCGAACCCTGCATCGATATATGGCCGGAAAATCACCACTTCATATATCTCACCAATGAACACCACGCCCGCCGATGCCTCCTTTACCTGCGCTATGGCCCAGCGCCAGAATTCCACCGGCACCATATGCGCCATGTCGCACCTGAACCCGTCAATGCCTTTGGACGCCCAGAACTTAAGTATGTCCAGCATCTTGTGCCAGGTGTCAGGGATCGGGTCGAAATGCCTCGACCAGTCGCCGTAGTCTACGCCATAGTTCAGCTTGGCCGTCTCATACCAGTCATATTCCCCGGGAAAGGCCGTAAAGCAGTCGTTGCCAGATGCCTTTGCAGGAAACTCGACATATTCGTCAGCGCCCTCGCCCAGGTTCACCGAAGGGGCAAACTGCTGGCGCGGTATATAATAGAAATTGTTGTCACGTCCGAAGAACAGTGTATGGTCATCGCCGTCACCGAGATCCTTCACTCCCTCAGGCTTGACGTCCGATTCATATTGGCGCGCCACATGGTTCGGCACGAAATCGATTATCACCTTCATGCCCTCCGCATGCGTCCGCTCCACAAGGGCCTCAAATTCAGCCATTCGTGCTGGCACATCCACAGCCAGGTCAGGGTCTATGTCATAATAGTCCTTTATCGCATATGGCGAACCGGCCTGGCCCTTGACTATATGCGGATTGTCGCGGCGTATGCCGTAGCGCGTATAGTCGCTGCAATGGGCGTGCTCTATCACGCCGGTATACCATACATGCGTAGCGCCAAGCCCGCGTATGGCCCGCAGCGCCTTAGGGGTGATGTCGTTGAGCTTGCCGCATCCGTTCTGCATTATCGTGCCCCCCGGCACACATGCCCTGTTGGCATTTGAGAACAGCCTGGGTAGCATCTGGTATATTATCGGTTTGGGTTCCATTGCTGATTGAAAAGTCTGTGATGGGTTATTTGGTATCCGCTTCCGGCCTGTCGGAAAGCCAGCAGACACCGTCCATGGCCTTTTTCGCGGACTCGTAGCCGCACTGGAAGCATTTTTTTATGCCCTTGAGGTCAAACACCTTGTAGTGGGCTATGTCCGTAGTCGATATCACCAGGTCACACATCTCCATGTCATGCACCTGGCTCGATTTTGCCAGCATGTTGTATGCCCTTATGGCGATGTCAAGCATGGATTTCGGCGAATACTTGTCAGCCACCATAGGGCTGCAGTTCACACCTATCAGGCGTTCGCACTTGTCACGGATTATCCATGCCGGCAGGTTGCGGAGCACACCGCCGTCCACATAGTTTACACCATCGATCTTTACCGGTTTGAAAGCTATCGGTATCGAGCACGAGGCCTGTACGCGTTCGCCTATCGCCCCAGACGAGAACACAGCCGGATGGCCGTTGTCAAAATCCGTGGCGCCTATAAACATAGGTATCTCCAGTTCCTCCAGCAGCGTCTTGCCACCCAGCGTCTTTAACAGTAAACGCTTGAAGCGCGACATGTCCAGCACGCCCCCGTTGCGGATGCTGATGCTGCATAGGTCGCGGAACTTTGCCGTGGAAAAAAGTTTAAGGATATCATCGGCCTTAAGCCCGGCGGCATAGAGCACCCCGACTATGGAGCCTGCGCTGACCCCGGAGATGACATCAGGCCTGTAGCCTGCCTCCTCAAGGGCCTTGAGCACACCCGCATGGGCGAACCCGCGTGCGCCGCCTCCGCTCAGGGCTATCCCCAGCTTATATGTCTTTTGATTCTCTGCTGTCACTCGTCAAAAAGCATTAGGCCGATTCAACGCCACAAAATTACTCAATTTTTCGCAATTATGCCCCAATCGCCCATCCTTTTTTCAAAGACGGCATATACACGCCGCGGATATCGGCACAGTTTCGCCGGCATCGTATTGATTGTCACACATGCCTGTACGCCATAAGTTAAAATAGCAAAAATCCAACAGGCATTTCCAATTTAAAATTGTAATTTTGTAAATCTTAAATCCATTACATATCAACAAATAATAAAACCATAACAGCGTAATGAAATTATCACATCTTTTGTTTTGTGCGCCGTTGGTGCTTGCCGCTTGTTCGCAGCAGGACGCTGACGGTCCGCAGGCGCAGGCCCTCACTGATTATGTCGACCTGAAGATCGGGAGCGGAGGCCACGGCCACGTGTTTGTTGGCGCCAACGTGCCGTTCGGAATGGTACAGCTAGGGCCTACAAGCATCCCGCAGACATGGGACTGGTGCTCAGGCTACCACGACAGCGACTCCACCGTGATCGGATTCTCGCACACCCACCTCGAAGGCACAGGCATCGGAGACCTCTTTGACGTCACGGTAATGCCCGTTGTCGGCGATGTCACATATGCCCGCGGTACTGGAGAAGATCCCGCATCAGGCCTTTGGAGCTACGCCGACCGCTCCCGCGAAGAGGCTCGTCCCGGATATTACTCCGTGCCCCTCACGCGTTACGGCGTGCTTGCCGAAATGACAGCCACACCGCGTGTCGGCCTGCACCGCTACACATTCCCCGCTTCTGACTCATCAGCCATCGTATTCGACCTCCAGAACGGCGGATGCTGGGACAAGACCACAGAGACATTCATGGAGGCCGACGGCGACAGGCGCATAAAAGGCTACCGCTACTCCACCGGATGGGCAAAAGACCAAAAAGTATACTTCGTGGCCGAATTTTCCAAACCATTCGACACATTCACCCTCAACGGCGAAGGCGGCATGTACGGACGCGCATCCTTCACCACCGATTCCGCCGAGCAACTGCTCGTGAAAGTGGCCCTCTCACCAGTATCGGTCGAAGGCGCACAGGCCAACCTCGCGGCCGAGATGCCCGGATGGGACTTTGAGGAAGTCCGCACTGCAGCTGGCGATGCATGGAACAGCGAACTTTCAAAAATCAAGGTCACAACCGGCAACACCGATGACCTTAAGAAATTCTATACCGCAATGTTCCACGCAATGATTGTCCCGGCCACATTCAGCGATGTTACCGGCGAATACCGTGGCGCTGACGGAAAGGTATACACCAACAAAGGCCACGATGCATACACCATATTCTCCCTTTGGGACACATACCGCGCCGAAATGCCCTTCCTAGGCATCATCCAGCCCAAGCGCAGCGCCGACATGATAAACACCATGGTCGACATATGCAGCCAGCAGGGACGCCTGCCGGTATGGCATCTCTGGGGCAACGAGACCGACTGCATGGTAGGCAACCCCGGAATCATCGCCGTAGCCGACGCTATCGTCAAGGGCCTCCCGGGCATTGACCGCGAACGCGCATACCAGGCCCTGCTTACAACAGCCGCCGACACAGCCCGTGGAGGCGCTCTTCGCGAAAAATACGGATACATCCCATGCGACCTCATGAACGAGGCAATCGCCTACGACATGGAATACGCAATCGCCGATGGCGCGATCGCACAGGCAGCAAAGGCAATGGGCGACACCGCAACATTCCGCAAGTTCAACGAACGCAGCCACTCATACCGCAACTACTTCGACCCGACAACAGGATTTATCCGCGGACGTTTCGCCGACGGAAGCTGGCGCACGCCATTCGACCCCAATGCCACCACACACCGCATGGACGACTACTGCGAAGGCAACGCATGGCAATACACATGGCTAGTGCCACAGGACATCGACGGACTCCAGGAATGCTTCGGCTCACGCGAAAAGACAATACAGGCACTCGACCAGCTCTTCACCACAAGCTCCGAGCTGACCGGCGATGACGCATCCCCCGACATCACCGGGCTCATCGGCCAGTATGCCCACGGAAACGAGCCCTCGCATCACACCGTATACTTCTACACAATGCTTGGCCAGCCCGACAAGGCTGCCGACATCATCCGCAAGGTATACTCCGACTTCTACACCGTACATCCCGACGGCCTGGCCGGAAACGAGGATGCCGGACAGATGTCGGCATGGTACATCCTCTCATCCCTCGGATTCTACCAGGTAGAGCCGGCAAGCGGACGCTACTGGTTCGGTGCGCCCCTTTACGAAAAAGCCGAGATAGAAGTACCCGCAGGCACATTCACGATAAAGGCCGAGAACCTCTCGCCCGAAAACAAATATATCCGCAAAGTCACCCTCAACGGCAAGGACTACGACAAGATGTACATCATGCACGATGACATCATCAACGGCGGCGAGCTCATCTTCACAATGGGCAAATAACCCCATACCGTCAACACACACAAAGCGGGGTTGAGTTCAGGCTCAACCCCGCTTCATTATATATACAGTCTAAAAAAGCCTTGTACGGCTCTCCTAATAGTTATTGGCCTTGCGTTCAAACCAGCCCTGGTCCATTCCGCACACCGGACAACGCTTAGGCGCGCTCTTGCCCGTATGCACGTACCCGCACTTGCGGCACTCCCACTCCGTAGCCTCCTCCTGCTGGAACTCCGTCCCGTTTTCAAGACGCTCAAGCAGGCGCATATAGCGCTTCTCATGTTCCACCTCAACCTTTGCCACAAGGTTAAATATGTTTGCGATATCAGGGAAACCCTCCTCGCGGGCGATTCCTGCGAAATCGGCATACAGCATGCTCCATTCCTCACGCTCTCCGGCAGCCGCCTCAGCAAGATTAGTCTTCGTGTCAGCCACTACCCCCGCAGGATACGCAGCCGTTATCTCGACGCTTCCGCCTTCAAGCCGAGAGAAGAACATCCTGGCATGTGAAAGCTCCTGTTCCGCAGTAGCCATAAAGACCGAAGCGATCTGCTGGTAACCCTCCTCAATAGCCTTTTGGGCAAATAACGTATAACGCGAACGAGCCTGGCTCTCACCGGCAAAAGCCGCCAAAAGATTACGCTCAGTCCGTGTAC
>VSPW01000015.1 GCA_009775535.1 Muribaculaceae bacterium | reverse complement strand
GCACAAAACTTTCGCTGGGACTGAAGTTCTCTGGGGCGGGAACGGTAAGCAGTGCCGGGCTTAACTATTTGACAATAAATTATACGCGGCGTCTGGAACTGGGGGCTGAACCGTTGGAGTTTGATATAGAGAACAACACATCGGTGGCGCTTAAGGTGGTGCGTGAGGGCGCAGATGTAAAGGTGTGGGATGTTACCGACCCATCGTCAATCAGCAGGATGGAGTGTACGCCGCTGTCGGCCGGCGAGACGGCGTGGGTGAATGATTATACTGGCAAGCACAAGTATGTGGCATGGTATCCCGGGCAGGCTTTCAGCCGGCCTTCGTATGAGGGTGCGGTATCATGTCAGAACCTGCACGGGCTGGAGACGCCGGATATGGTGATAGTGACGCCATCGCAATGGCGTATGCAGGCAGAACGTATCGCGGACCTGCACCGCGCTGCCCCTGACAATATGGATGTAGTGGTGGTGACGGATACTGAGGTGTACAATGAGTTTGCCTCGGGTGCGGCTGATGTGTCGGCGCTGCGCAAATTTTTCAAGATGTTCTATGACCGTGGCGCTGAGGGACGTACGTCAAAGTTCAAGTATGCGTTGCTGATGGGTGCCCCTACGTATGACAACCGGCATCTTACCGAACAGATGCGTTCGCAGCGGGGCTATCCCACGTTGCCTTCATGGTATGGCGGCAATGCGTCGGCACAGATGAACGAGTCTTCGGCATTCGGGACGGATGATTTTGTGGCGATTCTGGGCAATAATTCAGGGTTCAATACGGCCAATTCGAGTCTCAGCATAGCTGTAGGCCGTATGCCTGTAAAGACATTGGCTGAGGCACGGAATGCTGTCGACAAACTGGAGGAGTATATGCGCCGTCCACGCATGACCCCGTGGAAGACTAATATTATGCTTGTGGCCGACAACGGTAATGCTGCCGATCATATGGAGCAGAGTGATGCCATGGCGCTTAACATATCGTGTGTCGACAAGCAGCCATACCTTTTGGACAAGGTGTACATTGATGCGTATCCCAGGGAGGGTGGCATTTATCAGGGTGCACGTGATGACATGTTCAGGCTTTTGAATGAGGGCGTGGCATGGTGGATGTATCTTGGGCATGCCAATACGACTTCTTGGACTTCTGACGGCCTGCTGACATATAATGACATCAACAACCGGATGTACTATAACAGTTACCCAATGCTTTTTGCTGCTACATGTGAATTCCTTCGCTGGGATTCGCATAACATCAGTGGGGGTGAGTTGCTTTACCATGAGCGCAATGGCGGGATTATAGGTGCGATCAGTGCTGTGCGACCTGTGTATATCGACGACAACGGCAAGCTTGCGGCATCGTTGAGCCGGTTTATATCACAGCGGGATGAGGACGGCAGGCTTCTGGCTGTCGGTGAGATGTACAGGCAGGCAAAAAATGCCTCCCCGGAGGAGAATAACCGTAGGTATGTATTTATGGGCGACCCTGCGTTGCGGATTGCCACTCCTTATAATGTGGCTGTGCTCAAGTCTGTGAATTCTGTTGAAGTGAAAGGGCTGTCGATTGAAGACCTGCCGGTTGTCGGCGCTTTGGACCAACCTGTGTTCGCAGGGGTGGTCACAGACCCGTCGGGAAATGTGCTTGAGGATTTTAACGGTTTAATAACTGTCAGTATATATGATGCCGAATACAGCGTTACCAGCAACGGTGACCCTAATTCGCCGGAATCACCTGCAGGAGACGGAGTAAAGCATACTTTTGAGAAGCATGGTTCGCGGATATATGCCGGCAGTACGTCTGTGAAGGACGGGCATTGGGAAATCAAGGCGTCGATACCGCTGGAGATTGCTGACAATTTCCGGCCGGCGTCATTGAGCATGTATGCATATTCCACGGCTGACGGCGATGGACGTGAGGCTGCAGGCATAAGCAGTGATTTTTATGTGTACGGGTATGCGGAGTCTCCCGAATCAGATACGACTGCACCTGTGATAGAGACAATGGTGCTGAACCACAGTTCATTCAAGGACGGGGATAGGGTGAATACCAATCCTGTGCTCCTTGCATGCGTCAGGGATAATATAGGGTTGAACCTGTCATCGTCGGGCATAGGACACCAGATGTCGCTGGTAATTGATGAAAAGACATCGATAAGCGGCCTGTCACAGTATTTTGTCCCGTCGACCGATGGTTCGGCTTCAGGTACAATCACATATCCTCTGGAAGAGCTTGCCGAAGGGAAGCATACGTTACGCCTAAGGGTGTGGGATACTTCGGGTAATTCTGTGTCGCGTACGATAAGCTTTGAGGTGGGCCGGAATGTAGCTCCTGTGATACATGATGTGTATACGGATGTGAACCCGGCTTCGGTGTCGGTTAATTTCTATGTGTCGCATAACCGTCCGGAAGTGATGGCAGATGTGACTGTCACAGTCTATAACCTTATGGGGCAGGCTATATGGAGCGGAAAGGTGAGCGGACGTAGCGATTCGTTCATTTCCACGCCTGTGACGTGGGATCTTACGGATTATTCAGGCCGCCGTGTGGCGCGTGGAATATACCTTTACCGCGCAGCCATAACTACTGACGGCGAGACCTATGATACGGCGGCAAAGCGTATAGCCGTTACAGGAAATTGATTAATTATTCTTGATGGAGACTACATTCAACATACAGCAGCAGATAAAACGCCGTTTTTTTGCCATGCGCAACGGTATAGTGGCAGATACGTTGAGGAAAGGCGGGGCTGGATACAAGATAGTGTTTGGCCTGAACCTTCCGCAGATTGTGGAAATATCCAATGAGTTTCCGCATGATCCGGCGTTGGCTGAGATGCTGTGGCATAATGACTCGACACGCGAGAGCCTGCTACTAGCTCCGATGCTTTACCCTGCGGAACTTATGGACATGGCTACGGCCATGGAATGGGCTGGGGATGTAAAGGAAATAGAGGTGGCCGATGTCCTGTGCCACAGATTGCTGAGGAGTCTTCCCTATGCGGTTGACATCGCGCGGGCGTTCATATCGGACGAGAGTCCTGTCAAAAGGTATATATCGCTCAGGCTTATGATGAACCTGCTGCCTGAATATAAGGAGGAGGCCAGGTGTATGGCGGAAAAGGAAATGGCTGTGTCCGAGCCGCTGACATACCGGTTGTGCGCCATGATAAAGGATGAGGCCGACTTCCTTGACGGTGTCTAGGGCCTTTCGGGACGTATTGCCATGATGCTGTGTGACTCTATATAGTCAGCCAGTTGCTGCCGGTACGAATCGCCGATAGGTATTGACAGGCCGCCGAATGATATGCGGTTACGTTCGATAACCTTTATTTTGCTTGTATTTGCTATGTACGAGCGGTGTACCCTAAGGAATGATGATGTCGGCAGTGTCTGTTCGAGAGCTTTCATGTTCATAAGGGTCATGATGGGCCTTTCCTCTCCGTCAAGGTACAGCATTACGTAGTCTTTCTGGCCTTCGATATATATTATGTCGCTGACTGCTATCTGCTGCATGCGGTATCCGCTTTTCACGACAATGTGTGATATGCGGCTGTCGGTGCTTTTGCTGGAATCATGGTCTTCCGGCCTGGATGTAAGCTCTTTCCATTCCAGTGCTTTTTGTGCTGCGCTTAGGAATTCATCGTAGCTTACAGGCTTCAGAAGGTAGTCGAGGGCATTTACCTTGAAGCCTTCGATGGCGTAGTCGACGTAGGCGGTTGTGAATATGACGCGGCATTTGCCTGATGTGATGCGTGCCAGTTCAAGCCCGTTGAGTGCAGGCATGTGTATATCAAGAAATATCAGTTCGATATCGCTGTCCAATAGTTCTTGTACAGCTTCGCTGGCATTGTGGAATATCCTTGATAGTGTCAGGTATGGAGTCTTTTCGACGTATGATGCGATGAGGTGTGCGGCGAGTGGCTCATCGTCAATTACGCAGCATTTTATATTGTCGATCATGCGTTCTTTTTATTGGTTGATGGATTTAACGGGAGTGTCAGGTCGGCTGTGTAAGTGCCTTCGGCAGTATCCGTTTTGCATTCGAGGGAGGCGTTGCCTCCATATATTATGTTGAGTCTCCGGCGTAGGTTTGCTATTCCGATGCCGCCTTTTCCGTTTATGCTGTCCTTGCTGACGTGGTTGTGGGTATGGCAAATTATGGTGTTGTCCGAAAGTGATATAGATATTGTTATCGGCTGGTCGTGGCGGCCGGTATTGCCGTACTTGAAGGCATTTTCTATAATTGCGATGAACAGCAGTGGGGGCACTTGTATGTTGCTTGTGTCTGCGGCAGGGAATGTGGCGTTGACAGGGACTTCGCCCAGGCGCATTTCCATCAATGTCACGTAGTTGCGTATAAAATCGATTTCCTTGTCAAGACTGACTGTCGAAGGGTTTTCGTACAGTACATATCTGAGCAGGTGGCTAAGCCGGTGGACAGCCCCGCGTGCCTGCTCGGGATTTATGTCGATCAGTGCATATATGGAATTGAGGGTGTTGAAAAGGAAATGCGGGTTAAGCTGGCTTTTGAGGTTGTGGAGCTCGTCATCGCGTTGTGAGGCCATTAGCTGTTGCTGGCGGCGTTCTAGCGACAGCCACATGTCGCCCATCCTTATAGCAAGGCTAAGGCCGATTGTCAGTATTATTATGACAAAGTCGCGGACAGTGAAGGATAGAGCCTTGACTACAATAGGGACATGATGTGAAACTGGCCATGGCCTTGGGAATTGGGCACGGTAGGACAGCCAGCTATAGGAAATGGCGAACAGCGCAGCCATGGCTGCAGCGACAAGTATGGCGTTGTAGCCTGTGAACCTCCATATCCTCCGTGGCATTATGAGCGTCCGCCCGATTATGAAGTAGTAGTCAGTATAGAACACGGCTATATATACCATGGATTTTGCATAGACATTCCACCTTATTATCCCGGTATCGGCTATGCGTGGGTTGCCTATGCCCATGACCAACTCCGGCAGGAAAAAGAGCATGAATATGAGTATGGCGTGGGACAGGATGTGCGCCGCTCTGCTTTTCCCGATAATCATGGTTGATGTGGCTAGTGGTTTTTCCATGTCTATTGTACTGTCTCAGGGAAGGGGCTTGCGCGGGAATGCGTCAATGAAGCTTTCAGGGGTGGCGTTGTATATTTCCACTCCTATGCGTGATGCATGGCGGGCTATGGCGAAATAGCTTTTGAATGCCACGTAAAAGCTGTAGAGTATCTGATGTAGCGGATAGCGGAGGTAGTCGGTGCGTACGCGTTCGATTTCCTTTTCGTCCTCTTTGTAGAAATGTGGCTGTATGGATACTACTTCGTTCCGGTCGTTTACGCTGATGGTGCGTGTCCATGAGTGGTCTGCACCTGTGATGTATATCTGTCTGTAACCCATAAGTATCCCTACCATGATTGACGGTATGAGCACATTTCGTGGGCGGGGCATGCCGCGGCCGCTACGGAATGCTGTGCCTTCCAGCCATTGCCATCCTTCGACTCCTACGGCATTGAATGTCTCTATCTTTATGGCGGGGTTGGATTTTATGCCGGATGCAACACTGCCTATGGACTGGACAGGGACGAACAGAGTCATTTCCCATGTTACGGCCGTTGCCAGGTTGTCGGTGAGGCGTGCCACATTGGCATCGTCCTTTCTTGTGAAGAAATGGGGGTCTGCAAGCAGGTAATATCTTGGTTTCAGGGATGTGAATTCTGGTGCGTTCGCCGCAAAATTGACGGCGAGTGTCGGGTTGCTGTGCAATGCCTGGGAATGTAGGCGTATGGTGTCGGCCAGAGATGGGCCGTTGCCCATTATGATCAGCGGTCGTGAGGCCTCGTCTTCCGGAATATGTGATATGGTGTGCCGCCGTGACTGAAGGATGATTTTTACGATGCTTTTCAGTGATTTCGCGGCGGTGGATATGGAATCTGACAGTTTCATATTGGCAAAAATACTAAAAGTAGACAATCCTGCAAAATTACGGGGCTTTGATTATTGCTGGGTTTTAGCTAAATTTGCGGTATTGGTAACTAAATAGAGGAAATATGCTGAATTTCAATTATTATACGCCTACACGGTATGTGTTTGGTCGTGGTGTGGAGATGCAGGCCGGTAACCTGACAAGGGAAATGGGTTGCCGTAATGTGCTGTTGGTGTACGGTATGGGGTCTGTGGTGCGGAGCGGGCTTCTCGACCGAGTGAAGGGTGCGTTAGAGGCGTCAGGTATCGGTTTTACGGATTTTGGAGGCATAAAGCCCAATCCTACTGACGACAGGGTGTATGAGGGTATTGGCCTGGTGCGCTCGTCGGGCATCGACGGCATTGTTGCAGTTGGTGGCGGTTCGGCCATAGATACGGCCAAGGCTATAGCCTGCGGCGTACCTTACGATGGCGATTTCTGGGATTTCTATGCAGGACGTGCTGTGGTGGAGCAGGCGCTCCCTGTGGGTGTCGTGCTTACTATCCCGGCGGCCGGTAGCGAGGGCAGCGGAAACTCGGTAATCACCAAGCTTGACGGGATGCACAAGATATCCTTGCGTACGGACTGGGCACTGCGCCCAAAGTTCGCCTGCCTGAATCCAGAGCTTACATTTACCTTGCCTCCCTACCAGACTGCAAGCGGTATCGCCGATATGATGGCGCATATATTTGAGCGGTATTTTTCCACTACTGAGGGCGTGGAGGTCACCGACCGTGTGGCCGAGGGTGTGCTCCAGGCTATTATAGCCGAAGCCCCTAAGGTCATGGCCAAACCTGACGACTATGATGCGCGTGCAAACATTATGTGGTGCGGTACGCTGGCCCATAACGGCATATGCGGCACCGGACGCAAGGAAGACTGGGTGTCGCATTTCATGGAGCATGAATTGAGTGCCGTATACGGTGTGACCCATGGCGCAGGACTTGCCGTAATCACTCCGGCATGGATGACATTCATGGCCGCGCACCGTCCTTCAAAGATTGCGCAGTTTGCGCGCCGTGTGTTCCATGTGGATACGATCGATGACCGCCTTGCGGCACTTGAAGGCATATCCCGGTTGCGTGCGTTCTACAGTTCGCTCGGACTTCCTGTGACGTTGGCCGGACTGGGCATTGAAAATCCGGATTTTGACCTTCTGGTAAGTAAGCTGCATGAAAATAAGGGTGAGGAGTTTGGCGGATATTACCGTCTGACCAAAGCAGAGACCCGCGAGATATATGGACTGGCACTCTGATGGAGCTTTCAGTCTACAGCGGTGAGCTCAAGCCGGAATGGGACGGGATGGTATCGCGTTCTAAGAATGCTACTTTCCTGTTGCACCGTGACTACATGGAGTACCATTCAGACCGTTTCCGGGACTTTTCTCTGGTATTTACATCGCATGACGGTGAGGTAAGGGGGCTGTTGCCGGCCAATATATCCGGGGATACGCTTGTGAGCCATGGCGGGCTGACATATGGCGGCCTGGTGATGGACGATAAGACTTCGGGTATAGATCCGATCGGTATGTTTGATGTGATGCGCCGTGATCTCCCGCGTATGGGCATACGCAGGTTGGTATATAAGCCTGTGCCATGGATATATCACAGGCATCCGGCAGAGGAGGACCTTTATGCGCTTTTCCGTAACGGTGCGCGGCTTGTTGTCAGAAATCTGGCCACTGTGGTTGACCTGGGGTCGCCCATACCGTCATCGCGTCTGTGGAAGCGTGCGGCTAAGCGCCGCAGGCAGGGATGTATTGATGTGGTGGAGGTGGATTCTCCTGCTGAGTTCTGGGAAATTATAGTGGAGGACAGGCGTGTGCGCCATAATGCAGTGCCTGTGCATACATATGATGAGATGGCGCGGCTTAAGGCCATGTTTCCGGACAAAATAAGGTGCATGGCCGCTTACGGGCCTTGCGGCGATGTCCTTGCCGGTGCTGTGATATATGCCGACAGGGGTGTGCTGCATTTGCAGTATGCGGCGGCTACCAGTGCAGGAAAGGGCCTATATGCCACGGATGTCATATACCATGATGTGGTGTCGGGGCGTTTTCCAGGGGCGAGGTTCTTTGATTTCGGCACATCTAATGAGGACGGTGGCCGTTACCTTAATGCCGGCATGGTGGCGCATAAGGAGGAGTTTGGCGGCCGTTCTGTGGTGTATGACACTTATGAACTTGAATTTTGACTTCCTATTGACGCAGTGTGCCTGTCCCTTCCCTGGTGATTTCAGGATACGAGCTGTCAAGGCAGTCGACAATGGTTGATTGTCCAGTAGAACCTGTGCCGCCATCGACAAGGAGGTCTACGGTGTCTTCGTATTGTATTGCCAGCGATAGCGGTTCGACTGTCTCGTATCCTTCCAGTCGGTCAATGCTCACTGATGTGCTCAGCAGCGGGTTGCCCAGTGCATCGGCAATGGCACGGGCGATGTCGTTGTCGGGAATGCGGACCCCCACCGTATGCCGCCCCTTGAAGGCTTTCGGCAGTGTGGTTGCGGCTGGCAGTATGAACGTAAACGGGCCTGGAAGGTTGCTGCGCATGAGCCTGAATGCATTATTGTCTATGCGGGCATACTCGGCTGCCTGTGAGATGTCGCTGCATACGATTGAAAGTAGCTGTTTGGCCGGATTGATGCCTTTTATGCGGCATATCTTTTCAATGGCGCGGTTGTTGAGCGCGTCACAGCCTATTGCGTACAGTGTGTCTGTGGGATATATTATAAGTTTCCCGTCACGCAGTGCTAAGACAGTCTCGTCTATATAGCGCCGGTTGATATTGGTGGGATAGAATTTAAGGGATTTCATGTGTGTAATGTGGTGCTATATTGTTTTTATGGCCGGAATAGCTTTGTTGAGAAAGAAGAGAGGCTGCAATATTTTTCGAGTAGCCTTCTGGTGATACATTCCACTTCCTCCGGTGGCATTTCAATGCCGTAAATGTTGACAAGCATAAGGAGGTGGCGTGTTTCCGGGGTAAGCTTTGTGCGTTCATGATCGCTTGTGGGTGTGCCTATAGGGCCTGTGTCATCACGGTAGACTGGCAGCCCCTCTATGTTGAGTTGTCCGCGGCCTATGGCCTCGAATGGTTCGGCCTGGCGTCCGCGTCCAAGGGTCACAGTATCGCCATCAATGATGTCGGCATCGAACCCTCCGATAGAGTATCCTGACTGCATGGACACTATATTTATTATATCAACGAGCGAGTCGATGCGGTATAGGCCCATCCCTTTTACGGCCCGGCGGCAAAGTGCCTCTGCTGACGGACGGTAGCGGTTCGGTTCTTTTCCCAGGGCCTTATATGCCGCGCGCGTGGCCGCTATTGCGGGCCTTTTGTTGATTTGCTGGAGGCTGTATTTGCGGGCAATTCCGGACGCCGTATCGGTGACTTCTGCCCAGAGTGCATCTGACGTGGGAGGGTTTGTCAACTCGGCCTCTATGGCCAGTACTTCCATGGAAGGCGCGGCCTGTTGTATCTCATTGTCGAATCTGACGGTTATCATGTGGTGTATGCGTTACGGATTATTGCTGCTGTGTTGCAAAATTAAGAAAACTACAGGGTTTATGGTATAAATTACAATAAAAAAGCGATGTCTCCCGACATCGCTTTTCCTTTAAACCTTTATCTTAATCTAATACTATGAAAAACACACGCACAAAAGTACTGCTTTTTTTGAATATACCATAAAAATACCCCCCCATTAACTTTTATTAACAGTATTTTTGTTCAAATACTCCCAAAATTCGACCAAATGATACCGTATTTTCGACAAGTAGTAATTTTGGGGCTGGTGATTTAACATTTGGTGTCCTGAAAATGTGAAAACCGGTTATTTCTGCGGTACGGGGCGTTCCTTGAAGTGGTCGCCAGTATGACGGACGATGTTGTCGAAATATTCCTGGTTGTAGCCTCCGAATACCGGCGATACAGCCATACCTTCCGGAGTGCGGGCGAAAGATCCGTCAGGGTTTTCCTTCTTGATGTTTCCGTCCAGGTATTTCACCAGCAGTCGGTCGCCCAGGGCCTTATAGTCACGCGTTACTTTGGCGGCCCAATGGTCGGCCATGTCCTGGAGATAACGTGCGGCCTCTTCCCGTCCCATGGATGGGACGGCCTTGTCGGCGGCATTGACTGCGAGGGCCATTGCATCCTCTAATGACGACTGAACCTTGCGGATGTCAGGTATCATTTGTGAATAGCGGTTGTAGGCCTGGTTGGCCACATAGTTTGTGACCCAGAACATGGCATCCCATGAAAGGGTAAGCATGTCGCCGTTGCCTGGAGCAAGTTCGTAGGGCGGGGTTGTGACTGCGCAGAATATGGGGATGTATGCGCATGTGTTGGCATCGTCAACCCCAAACCATAGAAGCCCTTTCATTCCGTCCGGGCGGTCGGAACGCATCTGTGACACGAATGAAAATCCGGTCTGTTGGGTGGCTATGGCGCGTTCGTGCACATAGTTTTCACCGTTTACCGTATAGGACATGGGACGCCAGCGGTAGGGGACGGCAAACGGTCCTGCACCTATGTCCTTAGTCATGTCCATCGGGGTGTCCTCAAAGTGGTCGCGCATCATCCATTTCATATCATCGACCGTTACCGGGCGAGATGGTTTCACCCACAGGGGCATCGTTTCGCCTTCGCCACGCATGGCCCACGGAAGGTACTGCGGTAGTCCGCCTTCCGTCATCTTATTGAAATAGCTCCATACGCGGGCATCGCATCCGCGTAGTGCGCCCATGTCGTAGACGGCATATGCACGGGAGAAGTTGAAATCCTTGTCCTTGCCTTTGAAGAAGCCTTTGCTGCGGGCAAAGTCTATCACATCGGGGCTGTATATCGTTTCAGGGTCGTCCAGCGGGAATGTGTGTATGCGTGAATGGTTGGCATGTCCGGATATATGTCCGTCAGGTACGCGGCGTGCCACCCATACAGCGCCTTTCTGTCCAGGCCCTTTGCCGATAAGTTCCATTATCCATACTTCCGTAGGGTCGGCAATGGAGAACGACTCTCCGGTGCTGGCATATCCGTAATCTCGGATTAGGCCGGTCATTACGTCCAGGGCTTCCCTTGCGGTGCGTGCACGCTGGAGGGTGATGTATATCAAAGAACCGTAGTCTATGATCCCTTCAGTGCCTTCAAGTTCAGGCCGTCCGCCCCATGTGCTTTCGCTTATTGTAAGGCCGTGCTCGTTCATGTTGCCTATGGTCGCATAGGTGTGGGGCACTTCTGGTATCTCTCCAAGAAATTTACCAGTGTCCCATTCCACAACACGCCGCATTGTGCCTGCGGGGTGGTCGGCTGCCGGCTGACTGTAAAGTTCGCCGTATAAAGTATGGCTGTCGGCGGCGTAGGTGATCATTGTGCTGCCATCGGCAGTAGCGCCCTTCGCCGCTATAAGGCTTGTACAGGCCCAGGAGATGGCCGTTGAGGCCATAGCGGCCAGGAGAAATGTCAGGAAACGTCTTCTGTTCATTGCGATATTTAATTGGTTCTAATTGTCTAACGTATGGATAGGCTCTATATTGCCTTAATTGCTATAGGGTTACGCGGATTATGTCGCCTGATATCGGATACCACAGGAAGCCCCGCACGTTGCTGTAGCCCATGGATTCCAGAAGCCGCATGTAGCGGCGTACCTGGAGCATATGGCTGTCGTGGCTGGCGTTTGTGAATTTATAGTCCACGATGTCGATGTTGCCTCCGGCTGTCCATACGATACGGTCGGGGCGGTACGTGGCCTGCCGTCCCGGATGGTAGATGGGCCTTTCGTTCAGGATGCGTGTGTATCCGTTGAACCATGACTTTACGTACGGGCTGTCTGTGGACAGGGCATTGTGCAGTATCTCAAGGTACTCAAGGCGTTTGTCCTTGTCCAGTCGGGATGCGCGTGCCACTTTCCTGAATGCATCGTCAAGGTCGTCGGGTGTCATGACTTTGCTGAGTACATAGTGGAGCACCAGTCCCCGCCGCCGTTCTTCTTCGGCGATTCCGGTATCTGGGGAAGCCCCGGAGTCTTCGCCTTCCTCCAGGTATGGCGGTTGGCTGTCATCGGGGATCTGCGTGAACTGCTGTGTGTCATCCCGGAATGTCGATATGTAGCGGGGTGCGGCCAGGGCCTGTCCCGGATTCCCTGATGAGCCATTTGTGGGGCGTATCGGGACGGTAGGTGTCCCTATTGTCATTGACATGGAGACTGGATCGTACATTCCGCATATGTCGGTATAGAGCTCTTTGTCGTTGCCGGGCATGGAGGCCGACATGGCTGCCTCGGCGACCAGATTGCCTACGAGTCCGCTTTTTGAGGTGTTGTAGTATATTGAAAGTTCTGATACTGCACGTGTGAATGCTACATATATGAGGTTGAGGTTGTCGGATTCCTCATCCTTGACCATCTTGCGGAATTGTTCCCTCATTGGTGAAAGCGGGTTTGCAAGCAGGCTGTCGCCTTTTGCCAGGAATATGGGTGGTGTTATCGCGGGGGCAATACCAGGGAACGTTATGCCTGAATACCAGGCCTCGCCGGTTTTGGACATGGGCCATGACAGGAATGGTATGTGTACACACTGGTATTGCAGCCCTTTGGATTTGTGGATGGTGAGTACGCGTATGGAGTCTTGTGCGTCACCGGCGGGGACTGACAGCTTGTCTTTCATTGCATCCCACCACCGTATGAATGAGTGCAGGTCACCGCTGTTGTGGGCGCAATATTCGGTTACGTTGTCCTGGAATGCCACAAGATATGCGTTGTCGGCATCGCGGGAGGCTTCTGGCAACACCTTATATACTATATATTCTACAAGGCTCATTATTGTGGACGGCCTTTGTGCATTTATACCCCCGATGAGGGCTGCGAGGTCGCCGCGTCCGCCGATAGCCCGGTCTACGGCTTCGGATGCGTCCATGCCGTTACTGAGGTGGAATTCAAACCGGTTGAGTATCATCATGATCTCCTTTGCTGACGCAAATCTGCTGTTGCTGTGATGCCTTTCACCGGTCCTGGAACTCTCGATCAACCTGAGCAGGCTGACTATCATGCGAACTGAACGGCAGGATGACAGCAGCAATGATTCATCACTCATGACGTGTATGCCGGGATGTTCTTTCAGGAGGTAATTGACGACGGCTTCCCCTTGCTGGCGTGTGCGTACAAGGATTGCGATCTCGCCCGGACGGTAACCGGATTCTATCTGGCGCAGTATGTCTCCGGCCATAAGGGGGAAGGCCTGTGAATGATAGGCGTCCATGTTGGGCGCATCTATGCCGCGCAGCTGTATGTATCCGCCTTTGCCGTCATATTTTGTGGATATGGCCTGTGTGGCGTTGCTGTAGTATTCTGAGTCCAATATCTCAGCCAGACGCCGGAACAAGGTGTTGTTGAAACGCACTATGCCGTCACGGCTGCGGTAGTTGGTGTTTTCGGCGATATTGTTTCCCCGGATGCGGTGGTTTGTCGGGAATTGGCTGGCCACTGCCGAATGTAGCAATGACGAGTCTGCGTTGCGGAAACGGTAGATACTCTGTTTCTCATCGCCGATTATCAGGCTGTCGTTGCCTGTTGACAGGCTGTTGGCGACCAGCGGCCTGAGGTTGTGCCACTGCATCCTGGACGTGTCCTGGAATTCGTCGATGAGGTAATTCTTCAGCTGTAGGCCTATCCGTTCGTATATGAATGGTGTGTCGCTGTCGGATATTATCTGCCGCAGGAGGTCGTTTGTGTCGCTCAACAGTATTATGTTGTTGTCCTTCCGGAATTGTTCGACATACGTCATGGCATGGCCTATCAGGCCAAGGTGAAAGAGGTTGGAGCGTACCGCTTCCAGTATGCCTGCTGTCACCACGGCGTTGTATCCGCTTGTTATGGCATCAACGATTGCGGCATCGAGGCTTGCCGGAGGCCGGGCAGGATTTTTCCTGTAGGCTGCCATATAGATGGTGGGCGACTGGACGCCATCGGACAGTATGGAGGTGAGGGCGGCAGGCGCTTTCGCGTCAAAGAAACGCTTCTTGGCAGGGCGTGTGCCCTGGGCCATCAGTGTCAGTTCGGCCATTATTGTCTTGTTGACGCATCCTTCGGACGGCAGGCCCATGGATGTCATCATGGCTATTGCCCGCCTGGAGTTTTCGGAACATACGGCATCGGCCTTTGCAATCTGTACAGAAAGAGCCTTTATGAAGGATTGTAGCCTTGACGGGTCTTCCAGATACTGAAGCAGCGTGTCTGCCGATTGCTTGAAATCTTCGTTGCACATCCTTCCAATGAACCTCACCATGGCGGAATGCAGGGAGCTGTTGCGGTTGAAGACATTGAATCCTTTCCCGCTGTCCATGGCTTCCAGCATGAAGCCTGTGAGCCATGAAGCCAGTTGGCGTGTGCGCGGCGTATCGTTGGCGTTGAGGTCGCCAAGCATCATGCCGACGCCGACGGCTACGGCATAGTTGTCGTTTAGCTCTACCTCATAGTTGCCTGGTTTGTCGATCTCGCGTGCAAATGTACGCAGCACCATCTGGAAAAATGAGTCAATGGTGCTGACATTGAAGTACTGGAAGTCATAAAGCAGTTGCTGCATGGCCACTAGTGCACTTGCCGACAGTTCCGACGGCTGGCAACCGAGCTCCTGCGACAGCATATTCATGTATTCTGTGTCCTCTCCGGCGGCTATAGCATGCAGTTCCTGCACGATACGGCTCTTCATTTCCTCTGTGGCCTTGTTGGTGAATGTTATGGCCAGGATGGAACGGTGTCGACCTGATATGTGCTGTTTCGGCACAAGACGGTAGCTTCCGTCATCGGATTTGTCGGAAAGGAGGGCCTTTATGTATTCATAGGCAAGGGTGAATGTCTTGCCTGCCCCTGCGGAAGCCTTGTATATGGTAAGCATCTGGTGGGTCAGATGATGCGGGCCTTATATCCTTTTGCAGTCAGGAAATCCAGGGCCTCCTGCCTCCTGTCGCCCTGTAGGAGTATCTCTCCTCCGCGGGCAGAGCCACCGCATCCCATTTTCTGTTTCATGCTTGAGGCCAGTACCGGCAGTTCCGGACAGTCATCCCCGAAACCGGATATTATGGTCGCAGGTTTACCTGCCCGTCCTTTACGTTCGTATATTATGTCAAGACGTGTCCGGGAAACGTGTATGGCGTCATTTTCGGTAACATTTACGGTGCTCTCTTCAGCTCCAGGTGGCATGTCTGGGTTTGCCTCAAGGAATGCCTTTAGGGAGTCTTGCCATGATGCGGATGTATGTTTTGCTGAGGCCATTTTATAGATGTCAATCGGTGATGGTTAGTGAATCCGTTGCTGTCATGGATATGATGGATGAATCCTGTGGGGCATGCTCCCCGAGATCGATGGCGGTATGCTCCATTGCGTGCAGTTTGCTTACGACATCGAATGCTGCCGCGTCCTCAAGCGGGACACGCAGGCGGAATGCCTCAACGGAGTCGGCGTCAAGCGTACAGGCCGCCGCATAGTAGGTAAGTGCACGGTCATTGTTATAGTCTTCAAGGCTTTTGTCGCCGTTGTCGGCCAATTTTTTGTATATTACGGCCAGCCGGCATAGGCCGGTTGCTGTCGATGCCTTTATGTTTGCCGTGTCTGCTGTGAAACTGTCGGCCTCTTTCTGTGCCCTGCGGGTGTCGGCGGCCTTGATGGCAGCTTCGGCGTTGTCAATGGCAGTCATGCCACCACCGGAGGATGTGCATGCGGCCATTGTTATGTAAGACAGGAATAAAACTATAAGAAATCTCATGATTATGGCGTAGGAGTATTGTGGAGTGAATGTAATTTAAAGCAAATTTACGTTTTTTCTTCCGCATGGCAATGCTTGTGATGAAAATATGTAAATGGCATGGGTGTGAAAATCCGTTAATTCTATGTAACTTTGCGCCATTATAACAATGATAGCTTATGAAAATTACAGATTCAGGGAAAAATGTGGCAATGTGCCGCGCCCCTGCCGGATATGAACTTCAGAGCATTATAGAGGGATATCTGGAGTCGCAGGGTATTGAATATGAGGATTTCGGTACGACATCTGCCGAGAGTTGCGATTATCCTGACTTTGCGCATCCTGCAGCCGTTGCTGTGGAGGAAGGCCGTTGCTATCCGGGTATCGCCATGTGTGGCACAGGCAATGGCATAGCGATGACGCTAAACAAGCATCAGGGTGTGCGTGCTGCATTGTGCTGGAACAAGGACCTAGCCCGCCTTGCACGTGAGCATAACGATGCAAATGTGCTGGTGCTGCCCGCACGCTTTGTCGAGCCTGCTGAGGCCCTTGCCATAGTCGATGTATTTCTTTCTACGCCTTTTGAAGGCGGGCGTCATGTGCGGCGTATAGAAAAAATCGCTGTAAAATAAGACAATAATTTTCCAATTTTGCCAAAGTTGTGTATTTTTGCATAAAATTTTGGTAAAATATGGAAGAGAATATACGGATATCAGATATCGCTTCCATACGGGAACATTCGTCAATGTTCAGCCGTATGGAAGATGACTATATATTTTCGCGGGGTACGTTCAATGACCTGTCCACCGATGTCCCGGCCAGGTTCAATGGCCTGACGATGTATCTGTGCCGTAGCGGAAAAGCCCGGCTTGAGGTCAATATGGCGGAATATGAGATTGCCCCGAAGTCTCTGACTATCATAAATCCTGGGCAGCTTGTGAGTTGCGGCCAGATGGATATCAATGGTGATACGCTCTTCATCTCGATTGATTTCCTTAAGGATATCAATATTGACCTTAATGCTGTGACATCGCCACCATTGCTGAAGAACCATATAAGTCCGGTGATGCCGTTGTCGGACAATGAGTTTGACCTGATAGCCAGATACTTTGAATTGCTTCACAGTAACGCTGTAAACAATACCACACAACTGTACGCGAGGAATATCGGGCGTACGCTCATTGCGGCCACCATATACCAGATACTCCAGTTTGTAGATTCACGCCGTGCCGAGGAGAACGCGTTGGTCGGAAGCGGCACGACGACATTGAGCACACGCCGTATGAGCTATGTACATGAGTTCGGACGTCTGGTACACAAGTATTTCCGTAAGGAGCGTTCGGTGGCGTTCTATGCCGATAAGTTGTTTATATCCCCCAAGTATCTTTCTCTTCTGGTGAAGGAGGCCACCGGACGTTCGGCAGCAAACTGGATTGATGAGTATGTGATCATGGAGGCCAAGAACATGCTGCGGTTCTCAGGCCGTAACATACAGCAGGTGACATATGACCTTAATTTCCCTAACCAGTCATCGTTCGGGAAGTATTTCAAGCACCTTACAGGCATGTCGCCGACGCAGTATCAGCGTTCATGATTCACGGTTGCCGTCAGTTGGATTCCTCTTCCGGCGGCATGTATACGTATGCGCCAAGATCGGGGGCTGCCCCGCGGGGAAGGCCATAGCGGTCGGTTGATCCAGGGCCGCCAGGGGTCATTGACGGGTCGGCTGCTCCTATTGCGGGTGAGTTTTCCTTCAGGCGGTAGTCGAATATGTACTTTTCCCTTTCAGTGTAGTACAATGGGTTGGAATCCCATACACAATTTATGAAATTGTCATCGTCCGTACCACGGTTTTTCAGCAAACATCGCCGTAGGTAGACCTGTGTCCCGGTAAGGTCGCCGTGTGATATGGTTGAGCCGTTGCCAAAGATTATAGTATTGTCTATAGTGGCGGATAGCAGTGGCTCGGATGGGTCTGTGCCATCCTCGGTTTCATCAGGTGTTATGTGGGCTAAGCTCAGGGATGCATCGCGGATTCCTGAAAACAGATAGTAGTTGGCCAGGGTGCAGTGGCTTATTGATGCCTGGCCGCCTTCAAGCCTCAATACAGATTTGGCCGCTTCTGCAAATTCGCACCCTACAGCTGTGAGGTCGCTATGTATGGAATTCATGGCATTCCCTCCAGAGTTACGGAGCACGCAGTTGGTCATAGACATGTCTGAGTGGTCGAGGAAGACCCCGGATGTCGTGTTCTTTATTATCGTGCCTTCCAATGTGTTGCCCTTAGATGATGGGGTGAATGTGACGCCTTCCCATTGGTTGGACATAAGGTCAAACGAAATCTGTCCTACCACGTTTCCCTGCCTGTCTCCAGTGAGGACGACCGGCTGTGACGGCGTGCCGTGACTTATCAGAGTGCCATGTACGATGAGCGATGACTTGTCGTGGAAGTATATTACAGTCCCTGGGCGCAGGGTCAAGGTCGCATTTTCTGCTACTACCAGACTGTCGGTGATGCGGTATGGGCGACCTGCATTCCAATCGGTGTTTTCAGTCATTATATGGGCCTTATACCGTGTGACGTCTTGTCCGAAAGCGGAAAGTACCACTTCCTGGGCCACCCCGTTTGTAATGAAGTCGATAGATGCGCGTACCTCTTCCGGGATGTCTTGCCCGTTGGACGGCAGTGTGGCCTCTACAAATATATATATTGAATCTTTGGCGCGGATCTCTACATTGGAGAATCCTTGGCCGCTCATGCCATCGACATTCATCCGGAACATGCCCGCATTTTCACCTCCGATG
>VSPW01000149.1 GCA_009775535.1 Muribaculaceae bacterium | reverse complement strand
TAGTACTGTTGCTGCAAATGCAGGATAGGAAAAGGTTTGCCGGACGAATCGGACTCATCCCGCCCTATGACCTTATAGCCCATACGTAAATAAAATCGTAAAGCCTGTCCGTTATCTTCATTGACATCCACTTTATAGATATTGCATTCGTTGACGGCATAATCCACTAATGCCTTGCCGTAGCCATGCCCTTGCTCTTCAGGAAGCACGAACAACATTTCCAACATACAATCACTTAACCCCATAAATGCGGCAATCCGTCCGGACCCATTGCGTATCACAAACAGTCTGACTGCTGGGAAATATTGGTTTCTTACTAATGGCCTGAAGTATGATATGTCATCTTCATTTAGAAAATGATGCGAACTGCGTACCGCCTTCTCCCAGACAATCAGCAATTCATCCAAAATCCCGTCTGATAAGGACTGTAATTTCTCTATCTCCATTTTAAGTGATCCTAATTACGTGAAACCGTTTGCAAAGTTAGAAAAGTCCATGATACAGCATTCACCTATTTAAAGACTTTTCACTTCGCATACCGTATCTTTTGTGTTCTTGGCCTTATTTACATTTGCTGGAATGGGCCATATAAAAGAGTCGCTAAAGAACAATGGAAGCTACAGCATCATATCAGCCTCAGATCCTTTGCTATCCGGCAGGCCTCAATCGAGTTCTTCACCTGCAGTTTGCCTAAGATCTCCTGCCTGTGACGGCTCACCGTGTTTATGCTTATGGATAGCATCTCTGCTATCTCTTTGCTTGTCAAGCCTCTATCAATAAGGCTCAATACCTGTTTTTCCCTGACTGACAGTATCCTTGTACCTTCCTGCCTATCCAGTTCCGTCATTTGGCCGGTAGCAGAATTGATTATCATACACTTGGCAGGAATGTCAGACAACAATGGGCCGTAAAGGCACAAAGCCAGCCACAGGCTGTCGCCATTTGGGACAGAGACATAGAACATCCGATGCAATACAGGCATATAGCCATTCATGCCGCTTTTCATACGAAGTTTGCTCATCAGATAATAGTCCTTACGCTTATGTTTAGGCTGACGCCTGACAAAATGGAAGAAACAGAGCTCCTGCAGATGCTTACCTGACAGGTCGTCAGGATGGATGAGCCTGAACACCTCCTCTTCCCAAATTGAAGAGACAGTCCCATCGCTTACGCGGCATCCCGCCCCAAGCACCTTAGAGAAACCTCCATAATATATGTAGCTGACATTCGTGCGCAAATCACTCAACACTGCAATAACATTCTCCATCCGTGCATAATTGCAGGCTATATCCTTGTATCTGTCCAGCATCTCGGCATACGGCCGGCCTTCAGCATATTCCTGCGCGGAAAATTCCTTATCCAATATATCTCGCGTATCCATGGGCTGACAGAAAAAAATGGTTATTTATAATCATTGTACAGTATATGGCAACGACTTACCTTTGCAAAGGTAAATAAAATCAATGGTTATTCACGATAATCTTAAATATGAAAATAAAGAAATTATTATTGGGAGGATTGATGATTGCCGCATCATTTACCGGCATGGCACAATCATTGGAAAATATGCAGTGGTTCAATGAGCCGGAACAATGGGATATCAAAGGCAACACACTGTCGATGGAAGTCACACCCCAAACCGACTACTGGCGTATATCACATTATGGTTTTACCGTGGACGATGCCCCATTCCTATACACATTGCGCGGAGGGGAATTTGAAGTAAAGGTGAAAATATCCGGAGACTACAAGACCCGTTTCGACCAGTCGGGACTGATGCTGCGCACCGACCATGAAAATTACATCAAGGCTGGCATCGAATTTGTGGACGGCAGGTACAACCTCAGCACGGTCGTGACCCATCACACCAGCGACTGGAGTATCATACCGCTGGAAAAGCCCGTACCGTACATCTGGATAAAGGCTGTCCGCAGGTTGGACGCCGTTGAAATCTTCTATTCCTTTGACGACAAAGAATACACACTGATGCGCAACGCATGGCTACAGGACAATCGCCCGGTCATGGTAGGGATAATGGGGGCATGCCCTGACGGCAACGGCTTCAAAGCCAGGTTCGAGGACTTCTCAATCAGGCATCTGCCCGATTTGCGCAGATTACAATGGCTAAAGGAAAACAGCGCTGCAAGCAATTAACTGCGGATGCCTAAATCAGGCCTTCCGCCACCTTGTCAGCCGCTGTAATCTTCCTTACGCAACGGCACGGGTTGCCATATGAAAGCGTGAACGGTTCCACATCCTTTGTCACCACGCTTCCGGCGCCGATCACAGCCCCTTCCCCGATGCTTACCCCGGGAAGCACCACCACGTTGCTCGCTATCCACACATTGTCACCGATCACAATCGGACGCGCACACATCAGCCCGCTATTGCGTTCCTCCGGGTCACATGAATGTATCACGGTACAAAGGCTGACATTCGGCCCTATAAACACATTGTTGCCAATCCTCACCTCCGCCTCATCAAGCACTTTAAGGTTGAAATTGCCTATAAAATTGTCTGCGACATGTATATTGAACCCGAAATCACAATGAAAAGGCGAATTGACAATTACGTTATCCCCCATAGAGCCAAACAGGCTACGGAGCACCGCACACCGCCCTTCCCTGTCAGACGGACGCAATGAATTCAGGGTGAAGCACTTTTCACCACATTCCGCCAGATATTCACCAAAGACCCCGGCGAAACCGTTTACCCACTCACCAGAACGCAACCGCCCTATGTTCCCATCCTTTTCCATATTATAACACATATATTTAGTATATGTACAAATATACATTAATTTTGCGGCAAATTAATGACAATGGAACATGTTTTCAGAAAAGCTGCCCTGACGGATATTGACAGGATAATGGAGATCATCGGCCAGGCAAAAGCGATGATGGCAAGGCTAGGCAGGCGTCAATGGGACGGATCGTACCCCCTGGAACAACATATCTCAACAGATATAGAAAACGGAAACGGATATGTGATATGCCATGGCGGCAAGGTGGTGGCATATGGCGCAGTCGTGTTTACAGGAGAAGAGGCTTACCGCAACCTGCGCGGCGGCACATGGCTATCGGAGGGCCAATACGTTGTGCTGCATCGGCTTGCAGTGGCAGAAGAGGCAAGATGCCAAGGCTTTGCAGGGATATTCTTGAAAGAGACCGGACTTATGGCCATCGGCAAAGGCATACACAGCTTCAAGGTAGACACAAACCACGACAACAGCCAGATGCTCCACATCCTGGAGTCGGAAGGTTTCTCATACTGCGGAAAGATACACTACCATAACGGCGAAAGGATGGCTTTTGAAAAGCCCCTGTAGACATCACCTTTTCTTGTATTTGTCCTTAATGTCCATCCACCGCGGGATGTAAAGACTGACCCCATAGAATTTTTTATATCTGTCCAGCAACCTGCCCTGCCAACTGTCGGCAAGGTGATGGGTGTCGTGGTAGCGGTATACAGTCTCCTCCAGGGCTGACAAGAAATCTTCCAGGCACTCAAATGGCGGATAGTCTGATTTACCAGAATACCATGGAGTAGGCCTTATGTTTACAATGACATTATTCTTATATTGGACTTTCAGTGGCCATTTTTCCGAAGAGCTGCATATCTCCCATATCTTTTTAAGCCAAAAATCTTCAATTGTCACCAACCCATCACGCATCTTGTACCTTATCAGCAGGTAATGCGAATGTAACTTGTATGGCCTGTCTATTATAAGGTTTATAAAGCTCCTGAAAGCGGCCACGTCAAAGTTAGGGCTTGCTGTAAACGACTTCACTTCCAGCCAGTCAGCGTCCCTATTCTCCGGGGTCAGCCAAAAATCCGGTGAGGATTGCCCCGGGTTATGGATATTGGCTATGCCGTTAGCATCCATCCACTTTGCCAACCACTCCTCCAATATATTGCCTACTATGTTATTCTGTTCGACAGTAATGGAAAAGTCATTAAGTGAAAACGTGATATTGCCTGATGAACCTTTAAATCCAAATTCACTGGCCAACTTGTCATATATTATTTCTGCCTTTTCCATAATATTTCAAAATATATTGTCCAACAAGCGTCCGCATACGGCCTGTATGACAGGCACGACCACCGTATTGCCCAAAAGGTCGTATCCTTCTGCTTCCGAAACGTCAAAACGGTAATCCTGCGGATATCCAAACATGCCCAGCCCTTCCCTTAGGGATAGTTTACGCAGCCCCTCCCCGTCCACAACAGCCAGGCGCTGCATGTCAGTGGCCACCAATGTAGGAGCAATCGAGGCAGGATCCAGTATCTTGTTTATCTCAAAACTTAATTTTCCTGCCACAATATTGTATCCTCTAGGCAGATTCTCGTCATACTGCCTACGTGATACCTCCTGTCCGGCCTCATTTTTTACCTTCACCTTCTTTTTGGGGTGTTCATATACCAGATATCCCTTTGCAGTAAGGCTATCTAGAAGCGTATCCAGGTCACGTCTGTCATAGAATGTCGCGATCATTTCCTTTGTCAGCGGCATTCCGTCCATCCAGTCTATGCCGTACATATCCGCCCATTTCCTTTTGCGTCGCTCCTTCAGCAGGATATTGAGGAAATCCCTTTCCTGAACCGTTGTAGGACCTTTTACGTCTATGTCCCAACTGTGAATATTATTTTTGCCTCCACGCTTGTCCTTGATGGATTTCCCCGGAAGCTGTGCTATGTCGAAACGCTGGAGCAGCAGGCGGGTAAAAGCGGTGTCCATCGTCGGCAGCCCCTGTTCAAGGACACCGGCCAAGGTACGCCTCTCCACCGGGAAGCCGTCCAGGGGTATCGCATTGCCGAATGTACCTACAATATATTTCCTGTTCCTTTCCTGAGGCACACCGATGTAGTTGGATTGAG
>VSPW01000148.1 GCA_009775535.1 Muribaculaceae bacterium | reverse complement strand
TGGAAATCGCATCGGCCCGCATTGATCTCCGGCGCGGTGGTCGAATACATCGATTTCCGTAACCAGAGCGGCCCGATACATTGGTCGCCAAACGATGCCCCGGGCACAACTATCACCACTGACTGCTCCGGCTCTGACACATATTACAACAACTCGGCCTATAATGCATACGCCAACTATGGACTCTCGCTGGGCACACCGTTCATGCTCTCACCGCTATACAACCTCGACGGCTTCCCCGCATATCTCCACAACTGTACCAACGGCATACACATCGCCCTTGAAGGCTCGCTGACACCATCATTGGGCTACCTCGTCAAATACTCATACCAGCATGCATGGGGCTCTGGCCGCAACATCCTCAGCGCAAAATCCCTGCGCGACAACTCGGCCATGCTGCAGATGACCTACGATGCATCAGCCACAATCACTCCCGGCCTGTCAGTGAAAGCCATGCTCGCCATTGACCGGGGAAGCCTTCGTGGCAACAATTTCGGTGCGTTGCTGTCTGTGACATACAGCGGAATGTTCAACCTCTAAAACCACAGGAATGAAACTAAACAAGATACTATTATCCGCAGCCGTAGTCACATTTGCCGTCACCCTCCTCTCCTGCGACCGTAACGGCGGCGACATCGGCCCGTATTTCGGTATATGGGCCCTTGACGGAATAGACGCAGACGGAAACCCAGACCCGGCATTCGTCCCGGATCATACATTTTTCAGCTTCCATTCCAATGTCATCGAGGTAACACTCACCGATGAATACCACCAGTACATTTCACGGTTCGGCACATGGTCCGAACCCGCGCCGGCAACCCTACGGCTCGATTTCAGCCATCACGACGACCTTACAGACCCCGGCACAGGCTGGTATGCCCCCCCCGAATGGATACACATCACATCCCCGGTCACAGACCTGCATATCGACCGGCTTACATCATCAAGGATGGAACTCACCTACACCGCCCCCGCAGCCGTCTACACCTACCGCCTCCGCAAAGTAAACCGCTGACCTCGCATCTGATATTCCGTTGGTTCGTCAACACCGGAAGGTGTCTACGGAAAGTTTGGCAATTTGGGACGTTATAAATGTCCCTATAAGGCGCTATAATTATCCCCATGCAAATATCATTGCAAAATAAAAATCCGTATATTTGCAAGACTTACTGATATACACATATGACGCAATCCAGATTAAAGCATCTTTTCGAGGACAAAATTAAAATAGAATCCAAAGTTAGGTCTATACTCAGTCTTTTCGGCAATCCGGCCACATTGCAAAAGACAGACTATAAACCACACTATCAACGCAACTATGTCTGGGACGAAGAAAAGGCGTCATATTTTATAGAAAGTATATTCCTGGGCACAGAGATACCGCCCCTCATCTATTTTTGCAAAAACGGGCAGAACGAAGTGATTGACGGACGGCAGCGGTATGAAACCATATTACGTTTCTTTGAAAACAAGATGCGCCTGAAAAAATCCGGGCTTCTTAAGCTCGGGGACAATTCTATCGGATTGGCAGGAAAAACATTCAAGGAGCTTGAAGATAAGAACCAGGCCCTGTTTGAAGACACTAAAATTCGGATAATAGAGTTCAGTTTTAATTCAGATGACATTTCCCGTCAGGATGAAGACCTTGTAAAAAAAGAGATTTTTCAACGTTACAATTCCGGAATCACCCCTTTAAGGTCATATGAGATACAAAAGGCGTTGTATATGTATGATGACCTGAATACATGTTTCAAGGAAAATTTAAGGACGGATGCCAATTTCAAGAAACATATAAACCATATCTTCTGTTTTGAAAAGAGCATTGAGGAGACTGTTCTTAAAAAAATACGTGAATTGTGTGTTTTGCCGAAGATACCTATAAAATATTATGCAATCAAAAAACAAGGTATAATCCAAAAATTCTTTGAATACCTGTCTGAGAATACTGATACAGAAGGTATTGAGCCAATATACGTTGATTTTGCCAATAATGCGGAAGAAACATATAATCTTATATGTAGCCTTGAAGCCAGGGGCGTGCAGAACAGCAGGCTATTGGGGGAATGCCTGTTCTGGGGTGTTTCAATAGTCAGGCAGCAGACAGAAAAATTCTTATTGACGGCTGCCCAATTGGATTACGTTGCATGTTTCATTAAAAATAACACCGACGTTTTCATCGCGACACGCAGCTCATTTTACAATGAGATAAAAAACCGTTTTGAAAAGATTGCAGAATTGTTCCAGGAACTGTTCTGTATAGACTTTTCTCTCTATCTCACTACAAACAACGATTTTCACGAACGCAAGCGCGAGATTGTCAATGCACCGCATACCGAGGTGCCCACATTTGAGCAGATGAGGATAAACAAGCCAGAACCGTCATCTTGCATAATAGAAGACATAACACTGCAGATGAAAAGGAATCGGTTTCTACTTAGGCCGGTATACCAGCGGAGTGAAGTCATAAACCGTAAAAAATCCTCATCCATTATCGAAAGCCTTCTGCTTGGCATTAAACTGCCTCCCATATTCATATACAAGAGAGCCGACGGCGTATCGGAAGTCCTTGACGGACAGCAACGTCTTCTGTCCATTTTAGGGTTTATAGGCAAGGAATATGTCGATTACACAGGCAACAAATGCAAATCCCTCAAAAATGGGTATTCATTGGACCTCAAGGATGGCATCCTTACGACATACAATGGGAAACATTTCGATGACCTGTCTGACAAGGACAAGGACAAGATCAATAATTCCGACATATGGATTGTAGAGATAAACCAATCGTTCAATCCGGAATTTGAGCCTATCGACTTTTTCCTGCGGTTGAACAACAAGCCGTATCCCATAAAACGGCATTCCTTTGAAATGTGGAACTCATTTATCAACCGGTCGGTAATCGAATGCACAAAAGCCATATCAAACAGGCACAAGGAATGGTTCTTTCTCCGGAAAAGTAACAAACGGATGGAGAACGAGGAGATTATCGTTATTTTGGCATTCCTGGAATATCTGCACGCAAACAGCACAGATAGCAGCGGACTCGGATTGAAGAACATGGACATATATAAATTGGGAGACCGGATAAACTGCCGCATAAAGGCCAAAAATGATATCACATCCCTGTTGGAACGTCCTGAAAATACCAAAAAGTTCATAGACATGCTCAACGGGCTTGAATTTGGCTTTTTGGCCAAGCTGGCGAAACTCGTCAACCGTTCTGTCAATGACAATGCCTCAACCATGGCAAAGAACCTTGATGAGATAATAGGATCAAAAAAATCGATACGGTCGCAGCAGAGCCTCTATATGCTATGGCTTATATTACTGGACGTACCTGTAAGCTATTTCGAGGCATATGGAGAAGAGGCGCGGCAGGATATTTCAAGGCTATTCCAATCAATGTCCGCTGGATTTCAGGTAGAGGAATACAAGCGACAGATACGCGCATTCAAGCAATCCGCGCGCGATAAAGTCAAGGATGTACCATACATATGGCCTGGATTTAAAATTTCGGATGTATGTACCCTGTCTGGCAATGAAAAAGGAAGGGAATACGATATGGCCGTATACCGTAAATCCGATTTGGATGACAGATTGAATATGCTGTCGCCTACAGAAGACCTTTCATCTGCCGATAATATGGTCTATATAAAAGTACGGCCCGGCATACCGCCATTATACATAAAAGCAATATTGTCCAGTACATACATTTATTCCCGTTTGGATTCATCTGGCCGTAATATCACTATAAAATCCTTGGAAGGAATCACAGTACCTTTCCCACCCGAGCCTATAAGGGGATCGTTGTCCAATCTGGCTGGATACATCACTCTGGCCGGGAACAGCAATTCTGCAAACAGGTTCTTTTACCGCCTTCTTGACATCGCGGTCTATGAACTGTACAATTATACCAGTATTGAAGGCAAAGAAAGCATACTTGACATGCTGGAAAACCTCCCTCCCTATGAATCCAGTGATTACATAGAAGTATATAATGAATTAGCCTCGCCAAAATCCCCGTTCAGGGCTGCCCTGATGAATGCCATATCACAGGAAAATACAGAAGAATTACAGTAACCGTCCACTGTCCCGTCACATGAAAAAAATCGTCAATATCAGGATTGATAATTACCGGATATACCGTAATGAAGTGGAGATACGTCTTCCAAATGGTGAAAACCTTTTGATATATGGCGAAAATGGGAGCGGTAAGACATCATTGGCCAAAGGGATTGCCAATTTCTTTGACTCAAGCATTTCCAGGGAGACTGAATTTGAGCGTAATTTCTTCAATTCCGATGAAACAGATGGACAGATAGACATATCTTTTGCGGAATATAGTCCGGGTACACCCATAAACACCACCGGTATACAGACCTACAGATGGAGTAGCCTCCCTTCCGAAAGTACCAATAAACAAAGGTTTATACAATCAGCGGCAAGGATACATGGGTTCTTGGACTACTCACGCCTGCTGAAAGTATACTTGCACAATGAGCCCGACCCAAACCTGTTTGACCTTATTGTGCTGGATTTGCTAGGCAGTTATTATCCCCCTGCTGAGCGGCACACGGTGAAAGGCAAATATGATAAGATACAAGAAGGCCTGTTCAATGTCTGGAACCGAAAAGAAAGGGCACACCGGCGCGCGTTGAATGAACTTGATGTATTTGAAGATAACATACGGGAAACCTTGGACAATTGCTTCAGGACAGTGAACAGCTGGCTCAATGACCATTTCCGGCATCTTGCCTTAACAGTGGACTATGTCTTAGCTCCCATGGAATTCAGGTATGGGAAATGTAAGAAAGACTGGAACATCATACAGGATCTAAGGCTTGGGATAATCGGATTTGACCACAATATAAGGAAATATAACCA
>VSPW01000147.1 GCA_009775535.1 Muribaculaceae bacterium | reverse complement strand
TTCCTCAACGCCTACCTTGAATGCGTCCCATTAAGGTCGTCATGACTAAGACATCAGGACTTCAGGCAATTTGAACTACACGGCATCGAAATCGGCAGCAAATAAACATATTTAATATTTCTAGGAATCATATGCCAGTAAAAGTTTTCCAAAAATTTTAGTATATACTTAAATATCAATTGATTAAAATTGAGACACAGCGCAAAAGTTTTCCAAAACCGAAATTTTTATAAAAACTTTCATCAAATAAAATTGTATTATAATATAATTTGACATAACTTTGCCAAGCCAAATAAAGGCAAGTTTAACATCATACAACATCCACAAAATCCCCTCAAAAAATCCACAATGATACAGACAGTATTAAAGCGTGACGGCCGTATAGTAGGTTACAACGAAGAAAAAATCAAGGCCGCCATACGCAAGGCCATGCTTACCACAGACCTCGGCGAGGACGAAGCCTTGATACTGAAAATAGCCGACCGCATCGGGGTAACCGGAAAGGAAAGCATGACTGTCGAGGAAATTCAGGACCGCGTTGAAGTTGAACTGATGAAGAGCCCCCGCAAGGAAGTGGCAAAAAAATATATCGCATACCGAAACCAGCGCAGCATTGCACGGCGTGCCAAGACACGCGACATCTTCCTGGAAATAATCGAAGCGAAAAACAACGACATCACACGCGAAAACGCCAACATGAACACCGACTCCCCGGCAGGCATGATGATGAAATTCGCAAGTGAGACCACAAAACCATTTGTCGATGACTACCTCCTGTCGGAGGAAGCCCGCGAAGCCGTGCGAAACGGATACATACACATCCACGACAAAGACTACTACCCCACCAAAAGCCTTACATGCGTACAGCATCCGCTTGACAACATACTGCGCTACGGTTTCATCGCAGGCCATGGCGAATCACGCCCGGCAAAACGCATTGAAACCGCCAGCATAATCGCATGCATATCAATGGAGACCGCACAGAACGAAATGCATGGCGGACAGGCCATCCCTGCATTCGACTTCTACCTTGCACCGTATGTGCGTTCATCATTCATTGAAGAAATAAAGAACCTGGAGGCACTGGCCGGAAAGGACTACTCACACCTGTACGACGCCCACATCGACGACTTCCTGTCAAAAAGCCTCGATGGCCTGGAAGGCGAGGAAAGGGTATTGCAGCACGCCGTCAACCGCACAGTGAGCCGCGTCCATCAGGCGATGGAAGCATTCATCCACAACATGAACACCATACACTCTCGTGGTGGCAACCAAGTCGTATTCTCTTCAATCAACTACGGCACAGATACCTCCGCAGAAGGACGCTGTATAATCCGTGAACTCCTGCACTCCACGTACGAAGGAGTGGGCAACGGCGCCACCGCCATATTCCCAATACAGATATGGAAAAAGAAACGCGGCGTAAGCTACCTGCCTGGAGACCGCAACTACGACCTGTACAAGCTTGCATGCAAAGTGACAGCCCGCAGATTCTTCCCGAATTTCGTCAACCTCGACGCCACATACAACCAGCATGAAAAATGGCGTGCCGACGATCCAAAACGGTATCTATACGAAGTGGCGACAATGGGATGCCGGACACGCGTGTTTGAGAACCGCTTCGGGGAAAAGACATCCGTAGGACGCGGAAACCTCAGCTTCACCACTGTCAACATCGTGCGCCTGGCGATAGAATGCATGAACATCATAGACCCGGAGGAACGCATCGCCTCATTCTTCCGCAAACTGGATACCACCCTCGACATCACCGCACGCCAACTGTGTGACCGCTTTGAATTCCAGAAAACAGCACTGGCCAAGCAGTTCCCGCTGCTCATGTCCAAGCTATGGGTAGGCTCTGAAAGCCTTAATCCAGGCTCGACAATAGAACCGGTAATCAACCAGGGCACTCTCGGTATCGGATTCATCGGCCTTGCGGAATGCCTCATAGCCCTGACCGGCAAGCACCACGGCGAAAGCGAGGACGCACAGGCACTGGGCCTTAAGATAGTGTCGCATATGCGCAGCCGCATCAACGGATATTCCGAAAAATACAACCACAACTTCTCTGTACTGGCCACCCCGGCAGAAGGGCTATCCGGAAAATTCACCCAGAAAGACCGCAAATCCTTCGGCGTCATACCAGGAGTGACCGACAAGGCATACTACACCAACTCCAACCATGTCCCCGTCTATTACCACTGCTCCCCAAAGCACAAGGCAAAAGTGGAAGCCCCATACCATGCCCTCACAGGCGGAGGACACATATTTTATGTGGAAATCGACGGTGATGCCACCCACAACCCGGATGCCATATCACAGGTTGTCGACCTTATGGACAAATACAACATCGGCTACTGCTCCGTCAACCACAACCGCAACCGCTGCATGGAATGCGGCTATGAGGATGCAACCGAAGGCCTGGAAAAATGCCCGCAATGCGGCTCTGCAAATATCGACCGCCTACAGCGCATCACAGGCTACCTGGTTGGCACTACCGACCGCTGGAACAGCGGAAAACTCGCAGAGCTCCACGACCGCATTGTGCACAAATAGAGAGCAGCCCTCCAATGAGAGTACTTAAGATAGTAGAAGGCACATCGGTCGACGGCCCGGGCCTGCGCACATCGGTCTACCTTGCAGGATGCCGCCACCACTGCCAGGGATGCCACAACCCACAATCATGGGACCCCGATGGCGGCCGTGAGATGTCCGTAAGCCAGCTCCTTGAAGTCATCAGCGAGAACGAGGCCGACGTCACCCTGACAGGAGGCGACCCGCTGATGCAGATCGAACCACTGCTGGAACTTGCCAAAGGAATAAAAGCCTTGGGACTGAACATATGGCTATACACAGGCTACACATTTGAACAGATAATGTCTGATGACAGCCTGCGGCGCATAACCGGAACTGTCGACACAATAGTGGACGGCCCGTTCATATCCTCCCTCCGCGACACCTCCCTGCTGTTCCGCGGCTCAAGCAACCAGCGCATACTCAACATGCCAGCCGGCACACCCTGGGAAAGCGGCATGATAGACTAAAACACCCCATCCGATATCAATTATGGACAACAGACACAACGGCAACAGCCAGGAAGAGGAATATCCCGCAGCATCATCTCCCTACGATGACACATACATACCCGAAGACGAGTTTGACGCCCGTCTGGACGCATTCATAGGCACAACCGACCCCGAAGAGCTGCAGAAAATGAACGAACGTCTGGAAAAAATCCTCGCCCGTAAGCTTAAAGAAAAACAGGAAAACAAAAAAGGACAGGACACCGGCAAATAATAAAAGTGGCCTGCGAGGGGATTTGCAGACCACCAAACATGGCCTCCGTCATCGCGACGCAATGCCATATCAATAGTTGAGGTATGCAAATGTAATGTTAAAATCCGACCTGGCAAAGCTCCGGGTCATTTTTTTTTGCGGAAACGGGCCGAGACATATTCCCATGCATCATTCTGTATCCTTGACCCAGCCAACCGGTTAAGCACAATATATATCGCCGCAGCGCCGGCAAAATGCAATGCCATTGAAAGCACAGCCGGCAACGGAATCCTGACAAGCCACACAAAAGCCATCGACACCAGCGAAAACCCGACATAAGGCACACAATCGGCGACATATGAGGCCACGCTCGCGCCCGTTACCCGCACTGTCACCGCCAAAGTTGCCAGCCACGTGACCGCTGACGCCAGCAATTGCCCGTAAAGCAATATCTTTATGCCATATACGGCATCCGACGGCGTCTCCATGCCGATATACGGCAACGTGGCAACGAGCGCCAATATCGCCCCGCCGTCACGCAGCAGCTCCAGCCACACAATAAGCCTTGACCTCCCCAAGGCTATGACATAGTTATTATACAGCGATGTAAGCACCGTGAACACCCCACGCAACAGAAGCAGCTGGAACAGCACGATCGATGCGTCCCACTTCGTACCGAAAAGCAGATGGAAAATATCAGCCGCCATCACTATCAGTATACCTACGGCAGGGAACAGCAGATAAGACGTAAACCGGTTCATCTTGCGTGCGGCACGGTTGAACCTGTCACAGTCATCCTGCACTGCCGAAAGCGCCGGAAGGAAAGACGAGGTCAGCACCTGCGAAAGCGATGATATCCCCATCTTGCTCCACTTGTCGCTCTGCGTGTAATAGCCCAGCGACACAAGCCCCACCCTGTTCCCGATAAAAAACGAATATATGTTCTGGAACAGCGTATTGAGGAACGAAGAGAGCATCATCCCCGAACCCACGCCCATGAACGAACGCAGCGACGCCCACGAGCACCTCATCTGCGGACGCCAGCGGCTAGTGGCCCACAGCACACCCGACTTCACACCCGAAAGCGCCACACTCTGCCATACAATCGCCCACGCGCCATACCCGGCCACAGCAAGCCATATCCCCACGACAGCCCCTACGGCCAGACCGGCCACATTCGAGACAGCCACCATCGACACATCCATCCGCTTCATCAACCGGTTGGTCTGCACTATGGCCGAAGCATTCAATATGAAAGTAAAGAACATCACACGCGACAGCGGCACAAGGCGCATATCCCCCTGGAAACAGCGGGCTATCAACGGCGCGCAGAACCATAGCGCCACATATATGCCAACAGCCACGGCCATGTTGAACCACAGTACGGAGCTATAGTCCTCCCTGGTTGGCGACTTCCGCTGCAGCAGGGCATATGAGAAACCGCTGTCCACCATCAGCGAAGCAAACGCCTGGAACACCAGGATCGCGCCCACAAGGCCGAAATCCTCCTGCGACAGCAGACGCGCAAGCACTATCCCGGTAACGGCATACAGCACCTGCGACGACACGCGGTCAATGACATTCCACTTTATCGAACGGGCCGAACGCAGCTTAAGGACATCGCA
>VSPW01000146.1 GCA_009775535.1 Muribaculaceae bacterium | reverse complement strand
TTCATAGCCTACATTGAAGCCATCGTGGAAGCGCTGCACAAATGTCTTTTTCTTGCCTTCGTGATCGGCATGCGGCTTGAGGAACACGGCGCATAATGCCGGCGAAAGCGTAAGGGCGTTTATTGCAGAGAAGAAGATGGAGATAGCCATTGTGAGGCCGAACTGGCGGTAGAACACGCCTGACGTGCCCGACATGAACGACACGGGGATGAACACAAGCATCATGACGAGGGTGATCGACACAAGCGCGCCCGCAATCTCATTCATGGCGTCGATAGAGGCACGGCGTGCCGACTTATAGCCTATGTCAAGCTTGGCATGCACCGCCTCGACGACCACAATCGCGTCATCGACCACAATCGCGATGGCCAGCACAAGCGCGGACAGGGTGATGAGGTTGACCGAGAACCCGATAAGCTTCATCACAAAGAACGTGCCGACAAGTGCCACCGGTATGGCAATGGACGGGATGATTGTGGAACGTATGTCCTGAAGGAATATGTACACGACAAAGAACACAAGTATGAACGCTTCGATAAGCGTCTTTATCACCTCGTGGATTGACGCGTATAGGAAGTCATTGTTGTTCATCGGCACGTCCACCCGTATTCCAGTGGGCAGGTCCTTCTTCATTTCATCGACAAACGCGAGACAGTTGTTGATGATGGTAGTGGCGTTTGACCCAGGTGTCTGGAACACGATTGCCATAACGGACGGGTTGCCGTTGTAGGTTGAGTGGAAGCCATATGTCACACGTCCCAATTCGATGTCGGCCACGTCTTTAAGATAGAGCGTCTCGCCTGTGTTGTTGGCGCGCACCACGATGTCTCCGAACTGTTCCGGCGTACTGAGGCGTCCGCGGTACTTGATGGTGTACTGGAACGACTGCCCGCCCTGTTCGCCGAACGAACCCGGGGCGGCCTCGATGTTCTGTTCCGACATCACGGCGGCGATGTCGGACGGCATGAGGTTGTACTGAGCCATCACATCGGGCTTCAGCCATATACGCATCGAATAGTCGGCGCCCATCACCATTACGTCACCTACACCTGATATACGCTGGAGCTGTGGCACGACATTGATTTTCATATAGTTCTCCAGGAACTCTTCAGTGTAGTTGCCGGTAGGGTCGCTCAAGGAGATGCCTATAAGCATTGATGTCTGGCGCTTCTGGGTGAGCACGCCGACTTTCACTACTTCCGAAGGCAGAAGGTTCTGCGCCTTCGACACGCGGTTCTGTACATCGACCGCGGCCATGTTCGGGTCAAAGCCCTGTTCAAAATACACATTGATTGTGGCAGAACCTGTATTTGTGGCCGTAGACTCCATATAGGTCATGCCTTCTGCGCCGTTTATCGCTTCTTCCAGGGGCGTAATCACAGAGTTGAGCACAGCCTGGGCGTTGGCGCCGTTATAGTCTGTCGTCACCGATATTGTAGGCGGCGCCAGGTCGGGGTACTGTGTCACGGGAAGGGACACAAGCCCGATTATACCCAGCAGTACGATGAATATCGATATCACCGTCGACAGCACCGGGCGGTTAATAAAAGTGTCTAGTTTCATTGATTATAAACGATAATGCCGGATAGGCAGGCTTCCGGACTGGAAGCCTTTTTATTGTTATGATGGTTAGAGAGGATTATTTAATTAAGGTGTAGCCGCTCCAGGCAGGGCTCAATTTGCAGGCTTTGCGTCCGCTTCGACAGGCTGTATCACCATATTGTCGCGCACCTTTGTGCCTACGCCCTCTATAACCACCTGGTCGCCAGGCTTGAGGCCTTCGGTAACGACGAAATTTTTGCCGTCGTTCACATCAAGCACCTTTATTAGGGTCTGGTGCGTACGAGCGGAATCACCCACTACATATACATACCTGAGGTCCTGAATCTCGAATGTGGCCTTCTGCGGTACTACGATCGCACTGTCGGTCTTGTGGGGTATCACCACAGAGCCGGTAGAACCGCTGCGTAGCATTCCTGAAGGATTGTCGAAAAGCGCACGTACGCTGGCAGCGCCTGTAGAGCCGTCAATGACACCCGACACAGTGGCCACCTTGCCTTCAAACGGATATATGCTGCCGTCTGACAGGCGGAGCTTCACTGCCGGCATCTCTCCGATACGGCTGTTGAGCGAATATTTCCCGCCGTCGGTAAGAGACAGCATCTCTTTCTCGTTCATGGAGAAATATGCATAGACCTGCGAGTTGTCGCTTATGGTGGTGAGAGGCTGTGCCGATGAGGGCGAGGCCAGCGAGCCTTCGCGGTTTGGGATAGAGCCTACGACACCGTCGCTTGGCGCTGTAACCATTGTATAGGCAAGGTTCTTGCGTGCGTTAACCAGGGCTGCATTTGCCTGGGCCAGCTGGGCCTGGGCCTGGGCCAGAGAATTGGCTGCCATCTGGTATTCGTACTGGCTTATTATATTCTTGTCCAACAGGCGTTTCTTGTTAGCCACGGTAAGTTTCTGTGTGTCGACGGCGGTCTGCGCCACATTCACCGATGCTGCTGCCTGGTCGACAGCGGCTTCGTACTGCACCTGGTCAAGGGTGAACAGCAACTGCCCTTTCTTTACCTGCTGGCCTTCATCGACATGAACTTTAGTTATGAATCCTGTCACCTGCGGACGGATGGCGATGTCTGTCTTTCCCTTTATTGTCGCCGGCAGTGATGTCGAAAGGTCGGATACTGTAGGCTGCACTGTGATAGTTGCGATGGTTGGCGGCGGGGCTTGCTGTGTCTGCTGGCTGCCGTTGCCGCAAGAGCTGATCACGGCTACCGCCGATACGAACGTTGCCATCAGGCAGACATTACGTAAACTTCTGCTTTTCATTGCTAATTTCTTGATTTTCGTAAAACTCTTTTTCTTTATACTATTTTTGCGCTGCAAAGTTACGGCATTTTAAGCAAACACATTGGTAAAAACATCCACAAGTTTCACAAAAACCGCCATAGACATTGTTAAAAAATAACAAAGGGCATGCGCATTTGTTGCACTGGAGTCGCTAAATAATGAGTTATTTGGCAGTTAATGCAAAAAATCGCACCATATTTGTTGACGATTGAAAAAAAATAACGATATTTGCAGTGCCAAAATGAGGCCTCCTTAACCGGAGGCTTTAATATGCTGTCAAAATACGACAAAAAATCATAATCAATCAATAAAGAAATCCAACAATGACTAAAGCCGACATCGTCAACGAAATCGCGAAGACAACTGGCATCGACAAAGCCAACGTGGTTGAGACCATCGAGAAGTTTATGGACATCGTTAAGGACTCGCTAGCCCATGGCGAAAACGTATACCTCCGTGGCTTCGGCAGCTTCATCATCAAGGTGCGCTCGGAGAAGACCGCACGCAACATCTCCAAGAATACCACCATCATCATCCCCGAGCACAAGATACCGGCATTCAAACCGGCAAAGGTGTTCATGGAAGAAGTAAAGTAGTACCCACTGTACGGCAAACACCAAATTTCCAAGAGATTTATCAACCATATCGTTAACCCTTATAACCCTCAGCAACAATGCCCAGCGGAAAGAAAAGAAAAGGCCACAAGATGGCTACACACAAGCGCAAAAAACGTCTGAGAAAGAATCGCCACAAGAAGAAATAACCCGAGTTAAATTCTTTCTCACAGGGCTTTCCCGACTCCCATAAAACAAGGGAGATGCAACGGAAGCCGCAAGGATAACAAGAACAGACCCGTAGAAGTGGCATCCGCACCAGCGGCAAAACCTCCACCTGCGCGGCCTGTTCTTTTTTTCAACGACCACACAGCCATACAGGCCTATCTTAAGGATGGGCGGACGGGGATTCCAGAAGCCCCGGCGGCCCAAACCACCCCACCCTAACAATTTATGAAAAGTGAACTTATTGTAGACGTCCGACCGACCGAGGTGTCAATAGCCTTGCTCGAGGACACGCGCCTTGTCTCCCTGCAGAAGGAGGCGCGTAACATTTCCTACGCCGTTGGCGACATCTATCTGGCAAAAGTCAAGAAGCTTATGCCAGGGCTGAATGCCGCCTTCGTCAATGTAGGCTACGAGAAGGACGCTTTCCTCCATTATCTGGATCTTGGCTCTCAATTTTCCTCTTATTCCTCCTTTGTAAAGCAGCTGCTGGATGACAAGAAGCACCTGCCGCTGCTCCCCAAGCAGAAACTGCAGCCCGACATCGACAAGCACGGCACGATAACCGATGCACTCACACCCGGCCAGCAACTGCTGGTACAGATAGTCAAGGAGCCCATATCGTCAAAAGGCCCCAGGCTTACGACAGAGCTGTCGTTCACCGGACGCTATATGGTGCTCATCCCGTTCAGTGACAAGATATCAATATCCCAGAAAATCAAGACCACGGCCGAGAAGATGCGCCTGCGTCAGCTCATAGAGAGCATAAAGCCGAAAAACTTCGGTGTGATAGTACGCACATCGGCAGAAGGCAAGAAAGTGGCGGAGCTAAACCACGAACTAAAATCGCTGCTGGCAAACTGGGAAGAGGCCGTCGCCAAAGCTCAAAAGGCCGAAGCTCCCGCCCTGGTGTTCGAGGAGCAGAACCGCGTAGTGGGCGAACTCCGCGACATATTCTCGCCCACATTCGAGAATGTATGGGTAAATGATCCCGGCGTATACGAGCAGATATTGAAATACGTCAACCTTATAGCGCCAGAGCGCAAGGAGATAGTAAAGCTCTACGACAAGGACACCCCTATATTCGACCATTTCGCCATAACCAAACAGATAAAGTCGTCGTTCGGCAAGACCGTGACTTTCAAGTCCGGCGCATACATAATAATAGAGCATACCGAGGCGCTCCACGTGATAGACGTGAATTCAGGCAACCGCTCCAAGGCGGCAAACGACCAGGAGAGCAATGCCAGCGAGGTGAACCTGCGCGCCGCCGCCGAGATAG
>VSPW01000145.1 GCA_009775535.1 Muribaculaceae bacterium | reverse complement strand
GCCTTGCACGCGAAGTGCTCGAAAGGGTAGGCCTGAGCCACCGCATGAAGCACTATCCGTCGCAGCTTTCCGGTGGTCAGTGCCAGCGTGTCGCCATTGCTCGTGCCATCGTCGGGAATCCTGGCATAATCCTAGCCGACGAGCCTACCGGCAACCTCGACTCAAAGATGGGGCAGGAGATAATGGACATACTCCATGGGTTGAACAAGGACGATGGGCGCACCATAGTCATGGTTACACACAATGAGTCCCAGGCAGTGAAGACCGACCGCATAATCCGTTTCTTCGACGGACGCCAGGTTGAATAAGCAAAATCTCCAGGCACAGAAATGATTAGGAAGTATATAAGACAATCATGGGAGCTTATACGCTCCGAGCGCCTCTACACAGCGCTCTATGTCGCCGGCGTGGCGCTGTCGATTACCACCGTGATGGTGTTGTCGATAGTGCTCTACGTCCGGTTGGCACCTGTATATCCCGAGATCAACCGCGACCGTACCATGTATGTGTCAACCCTCACTGTGGGCGATTCCACTAGCACCAGCCAGAGCGGACTTTCACTCAATGCCGTAAATGAGTTCATAGCACCCTTGGAAGGCATAGAATGCTATACCGTGGTGATATCGGACAACATCTCTGGCATAGTTAAGCTGCCGTCAGGCCGTGGGCGGATACAGGTGAAGGCGCTCGCCACTGACGCCAATTTCTTTAAGGTATATGGATTCGACTTCATCGCGGGCACTCCGTTCACATACGCCGACTTTGAGGCCGGGCGTCCCTGTGCAGTAGTCTCCGACCGCATGGCCATTGAGCTTTACGGCAATGTCGATGATGCCATGGGCAAGGAAGTGGATATGGATACAAACAAGTTCCGTATCGTCGGTGTGGTGAGGGAGGCCTCGTCTGCCATGTCGCGGAGCAACGCCCAGGTATTTGTACCATACACATTCTATAAGGGATACGACTCTACCCGCTATACATATCTCTATGGATACCAAGTCGTGCTGGTAAGGAAGCCCGGTGCAGATGAAAGCTGGATTTCCTCGCAGTTTGACCGCGCCGCGCGTGCCGGCGCCAGTTCATTGGGCGAAGGCGTCTTCATTAAGACATACGGTCAGCCCATATCCCACTACGATGACTCATTCCGTTCCTGGCCAGGCGAGGACGACGGTAAGACGCGTTTCCTGTCATTCTATATGCTCGTTGCATTGGTGCTCCTGTTTGTCCCGGCGTTGAACCTCTGCGGAATGATTGTCGGGCGCATGGACCGCCGCCGACAGGAAATGGCCATACGTAAGTCGTTCGGAGCAAAGCGCGGGCTGCTTCTATGGCAGGTGCTGGTCGAGAATTTCCTGCTCACACTGATTGGTGCGGCCATAGGTCTGGCAGTGGCATGGGGCATACTTTACCTTAATTACGACTGGATATTCAACTTCATGGACGAATATCTCTCCGACAACGACCTTCGTACCCGAGCCTCACTTGACTTCTCTATACTGATATCGCCGGCAGTCTTCTGTATAGCGTTATGTACAGCCTTGTTGCTCAACATAATGTCTTCATTGATACCTGCATGGTTGAGCCTGCGTCATCCTATTGTCAAATCTCTAAACGAAAGAAGGTAATGCTAAAGCTAGCTTTTAAGAACCTCTGGGCGCGCCGTCGGGTCAACGGGTGGCTGTTTGTAGAACTTATAGCCGTCACCTTTGTAGGATGGCTGCTTATTGATCCTGTCGCAGTCGAGATATGGGACTCGACACGTCCTGTCGGTTACGATTCCGGCTCATTGGTGGTTATCAACGTAGCCCCAATGCCGTCTACTTCCGGTGAATACCGCCAGGAAATGGCCGACTCCGCATCAATGATGGAATCATACCGCCGCATCATCGGCATTGTCGCCTCCCGTCCCGACATAGAATCCGTCGCGGCTGTACCGGATGGGCTTTATCCCGAGGCCAGTGATACATACCTCCAGTCGCTCGCTTCTCCACACGACACGCTTCTGGTCTCATTGGGTTGCTTCTATCAGGGCACACCGTTCTTCTCCACATATGGGATAAGGCCTTTGCCGTCATCACCAGCGGCCGCCGAATTGGAGTCTGCGTCATACAGTTACGGCGATGACTTCATTGTGACTGAGTCTGTAGCTGAAAGGCTCTATCCCGGGGAGAATGCAGCCGGCAAGGTCTTGTTATATGACGACGGATGGACTCCGCGGATAGTCGGGGTGGTCACCGATGTTAAGCTCAAGAGCCATATCCCAGACCCGTCGCTGGCATTTATTGTGCAGCGGCGTGAAGACGAATGGAACTCCTGTTTTGCGGTGGTAGCCCGCGTACGGCCAGGGGTCGAACCCTCAGACGTGGCCTCCGACCTCGAATGGATGGCCACTGTGGCGCACGGAAACCTATATGCTGAGAAGATACAGACCTACAGCGACCTTATATACTCACGCCTTGTCCAGTCCGGAAAGGTATCTTCACGGAATATCGGGATATCACTGGTAGTATTTTTCCTTGCCTGCCTTATGCTGGGCGTGTTCGGCACGTTCTGGCTTCAGACCGGCCGCCGGTCCTTCGAGGCAGGGGTAATGAAGGCATTTGGGGCACGCCCGTCATATATTGTGTTGTCAATGGTCCTTGAAGGGGTGGTGATGGCCCTGATTACATGGGCTGTAGGATGTACAATCTACCTGCAATATGCTATGAAGGAAGGCCTGGCTGACAAGATGCGTAACACATTCGGCATGATGCCAAATGACTGGGCCTCGGATTTCAGCACCCATTTCACCGTGATATCGGCCATCCTGCTTGCGCTGGTCCTCATTGTGGTAGTGGCAGGCATATATATCCCCGCACGTGGCATAAGCCGTGTCAACCCTGTCGATGCTATCCGTAACGAATGACAACACACATAGTAAATAAATTTCATTATGGCAATAATAAGACATATCAGACAGTCGTGGGCAGAGATCGGCAACGAGCGTCTGTACTCATCCCTATATATAGTGGGGGTCGCCCTGTCGGTCTCTACTGTCATGGTCCTATCCATCATGCTGTATGCCAGGCTCTCGCCGGTATATCCCGAACTTAAGCGTGGCCGCATGATGTATGTCACCGACATATCCGTGCGCTACGACCGTGGGTTCAATTGGTGGGGACTGTCAAAGTGGGATCTTGAAAACTGGATCGACTCAATGAAGACTGTCGACTATTACACAGCAATGACCGACAATTCTACCATGGAGGTGAGGGCCGGTGGCGGCCTTGATTCATATGACGCGGAAGTGAAGGGCACGGATGCTGGCTTTTTCCGTGTGTATGATTTCGTGTTCACGGAAGGCTCACCCTATACGTCAGCCGATGTCGGGGAGTCTTTGCCCAAGGTCGTGGTTGCCGACAACTTCGCCCGTAAGATGTTCGGCTCGGCAGAAGGAATCGCTGGCCGGGAAATATATATTGACTATGAACCGTATACCATATCCGGTGTAGTGCGTTCGGCATCATCGTTCATGGACAGCTATGCCGACATATACAGCGCCCGGCACAATGTCAGCGAAGGCCCTTTATTTCTGGTCGGGGGATACAAGGCGGTACTGATACCGAAAGAAGGCGCCACATGGGAACAGATGAACGGCGAACTTGAGGTGTTGAAGCGCCCTGTAGAAATTAAAAATGAGGGCCTCAATCTGGAAATAAACCTGTTTGGCCAGCCCAGGTCGCACTATGAACACACATTTGTCCCCTCTTTGAGCATGTCGGACGACGATGATGACAGTGGTTCTTCCGGGCGCTACCTGGGATACTATGTGATTGTCGCGGCCGTACTGCTTTTTATTCCGGCAATGAACCTATCCGGTATGATTATCGGGCGCATGGAGCAGCGGCGTGGCGAGATGGGCATACGCAAGTCGTTCGGAGCGCAACGCTCAGGGCTGTTGTGGCAGGTGCTTGTAGAGAATTTCCTGCTCACAATGATAGGCGCGGCCATCGGGCTTGTAGTATCATGGGTACTGGTATATGTGGCGCGTGATGTCGTGTTCAGCCTCATTGATCCCGATATGGAGATTGGCAGTGACACACAGTTGTCCATGGAAACGTTCTTCGCGCCCGGAATATTTGCCATAGCCCTCGGGGTCACATTGATATTGAACCTTTTATCATCATATATCCCTGCATGGTGGTCATTGCGCCACCCAATTGTAAAATCGCTTAATGAACATCGTTGAAATATGTTTAGACTGGCTGTTAAGAATCTTTGGGCGCGCCGGCACAATAATGTCTGGCTGTTTGCCGAACTTGTGATGGTGGTGATCATAGGCTGGATTGTCATTGACCCTGTAGTTGTGCGCCTTTACGATGCCACGCGCCCTTACGGATATGACCGTGACAGGCTCGTGGAGATGGAATTTGCCGTATATGGGCCCGAAGTCTTCGGATACAGGCCGGAAAATGCCGATTCGCTTGTGATGGAACGCGACTATTATGCGCTTTACGGGAAAGTTAAGGAGATCCCTGAGGTCGAATCGGCCACTGTGGCAATCACTTACTATACTCCTGAAAAGCCTGGTACGAATATAAGAAATGTCATCGAGCCCGACACAACTAAGGCTATAGAGATATCATATGCTCCAGGCACAAGCTATTTTTCCACCTTGGGTATCAGGAGCGTCCCGGGCAGTCCGTCTGTAAAGGAGCTTGATGATATGCCGCTTGCCAGCGGTGACATCATAGTCACCCGTGAATTTGCCGGACGGCTGTTTCCCGGGGAGAATGCCGTGGGCAAAAAAATATGTGATGGCACAATGACAATCAGGGGTGTGGTTGAGGATGTGCGCCTGAAGGGCTATATGAACACCCGCCTGTATATATTTTATAGCAATGAGTATGTAAAACCGCCGTATATATATGGT
>VSPW01000144.1 GCA_009775535.1 Muribaculaceae bacterium | reverse complement strand
GCGCCTGGCCACATGCTCCACCCCGTCTATATCCGACACCACTATCAGGAAATTATCATCGTCAATAGTCGGCAACGGCATATTGTTAGCCGTAAAAGTCAGCCTTGAAGTCCCCGATGTCTTCGCAACGAACGAAGACTGTAACCACACAGGCTCATCCTCCACCCTTCCGGGCATATCAAACGTAAAAGTCCTTGACGGGTTGACCCTGAAGTCCTCTCCGAGCATGAGCCATCCGTTCTCCGATGCCGAATATAGGTTCTGCTCATGGTGCACACACTCATTGAACACCATCGCCGCGCCATCAGTCCTCCTTCCAGACCCGCGCACAGGTATTCCGGGCGCTTCCGTATCCGAATCCGTCAAAAAATAGTAGGCATCTACGCTGTAGATATTATGCTGCATGGTATAGCGTCCCCGCTCACCCTGAACCCATATCTCAGGACCTACGGCATAGAACACCAGTCCCTGGCTGGTAAGCTCCGACTGCACCTGCGGCAAGTCGTCGACATAATTGTCCAGCGTCAGCAGGTCCGGTATACGCCTGGCGCCATATCCGTGAACACGCACCTTCGACACATCAGAAAAGCCCCACGACCGCAAATCGGCCAATGGTATCATGTACAGGCCAGAAACAGGCACGGATATCTTCACCCATCTGCCATTGGCCAGGACCGACTCCTGGGCATAGGCCGACAGATTGAATGCATATACACCCGGCGGCGCACACAATGAGGCCATTGCCACACAGGCCACAGCCAATATTTGCCTTATATATCGTATCGGAGAGTATGATTGGTTCATCTGGAAGACTTGTTTGGATAGGTAATTAACGTTAAATCCCGCCATTTATTATATTTTCCGCAGATGCCCATGTACATATTCCCGTCCCATCTCCTCCAGCCACGATTCCCATTCCACACGCGAACCGTTAAACGTATCAAGATCCGTAACGCCCTCGATCCCACTGACACGCCCCTTATGGCTATGCTGCCAAAGAGTCCAGTGGGCATCCAGCGGACGCGGATAGAACGAAGATATCCACACCGGGATATGGTCCAGCCTGAACCGTATGAACCGGTTATAGCCAGTACGGTTGGTATATATTATCACCTTGTATCCGTATTCATGCAGATAGTCCACCATATCGGTAAGCTGCCTCACCACATCATCCGTAGTATAATTCCTGACATTGCCCCACTCCTCCACATCTATGGCCAAAGGCAGGTCGAAGCTAAGGCGGTCTATGGCATCAAGCAGGTTACGGCCCTGACGCCATCCCTCACAGTCAAAGCGGAAATAATGGTACGCCCCGACTTTCAGCCCCGCCCTTACAGCCCCAGCGTAATTACGGTAGAACAACGTATCCCGGAAAGTGTTGCCCTCCGAGGCCTTTATATAGACAAAATCCACACTGTCTGCCGCCACCGCCTCAAAATCGATATCACCCCCATTATGCGACGACACATCTATGCCCTTCACAGGATACCTGTCACGCGGGACATCAATATGCGCCTCCCTGGGCGAAAACATACGCAGACCCATCACCGCAAGTATGGCCACTGCCGTAAAACACACCAGCGACCATGCCATAGCACCTGCCTTTGACAAACCGGACATACCCATCATCTGTCCCCCGGGTCAAGCACCCGGCGCGTTACATAATAAAGGTCAGACCCGCCACTACGGAAAGGCACGACGACATATTCCACTCCACCGATATCCGCGATGTCAATCCACGCCTTGCCACCGTAATAGGTTACCGTACGCGTCCCTTCCGGACGGCGCCACACCACCATATCACCGCCATACAGGGCCATACCCCCATCAGGCACTGTCCCAGGCGACAGTCCCTCCAGACAGGACGGCAGCACGGCCAGCCTGCGGCCGGCATCGCCATAATACAGAGCAATGGTATAATTCTGGTACACATCATCCGCATCGGGGACACCACGGGCACGGTTCAGCAGCCACCATGGCGCATCATCATCCCTGGTTGCATCATAATACACCTGGCCGTCATCCGACCGGCGGTACATATCAATTACATCCGAATGCTCACCACCCACCTTCACCTGCCATACCATAAAATACAGGAAATGCGCACACACCGCCAGTGTCACGCACCACACCACGGCATTGCCGCACACGCGCCCTACCCTGACACCATTCCAGCCAGGCCATGTAAAGACCGCAATCAAGGCATATATCTCTGCAAACCAGCCACTGCGCCCCACTATGCCGCCAGCGGCACACACCACCGACGAAGCCAACGCAGCCACCGGGAATACAACCCAGCACGTCCGGCATGCAGATACAAGCCTGTCGCGCCAGCCCTTTCTCGACAGCATCACCAGCATTGCCGCCGACATGGCAGCCACAACAGGCACACTCTTGAGCAACAGCCACAACAACGGATCATCAGGCTCAGCCCCCGACGACACCCGATCCCACATCGCCGGCGAACACGCCGTCCAGGCCGCACCGCAGACAAAAGCCCCAAGCATCCATTTCCCATTACGCGTAATCCCGGAAAGGCCATGCGACACAGCTACCCATACAGCCAGGCCGCAAACCAACGGCGGAGAAGCAGCCTCATGCATGCCGCCGGCCACAAAACTGTACACAACCGACAAAGCCGCCGTCCAGCCACGCCAGGACATTCCCATATAGAAAAACAAATAAAGCCACAACATCACAGCTACAGAACCCAGGACATAGTTCCTCACCACCGCATAACACATCGTAGAATCCCACCAAGGCAACACAAACGCCAAGGCACCCACCAACGCAACAGCCTTCATCCGGCCAAAGCCGCCGCCAGCCATACGCACAAGCATCACAGCCAGCCAGAACATCCCGCCTACACTACACGCATTGATCAACGCATTCGACCAGCGAGGCAGCGCCCCCAGAAAGAAATAATGCATGATATCCGACATCCGGCCGTTCACACTGTTCCAGTGTGCCCACACCCAACGCAACATGTCGCCCCACACATGCCATTTGCGCGACCCTCCATGTACACCGCCATCATCAAACACACCGAGCTGGTACAGGTCATCACCATTATAAGGGGTGTACAGATACGCCACAAAATAGACCGCAGTAATAAACACGGTCATAAAAGCAGCCACACTGCACCCTGCACCCTTCCTCATCTATAACAACATTTTCGCCGAAAAGGCAACCGACACCGACAGGACAGTCCATACGCCGGCCCATATCCATAACCTGCGTCCGCGGCAACTGGCCAAGACATACACACAGGCAGGAAGCATCACCAGCACAAACGGAAGCCCACCTACCCATACCGGAGAAGGATACACAAAAACAGACACCGCCCACATCAGCACCGCCCATAAAGTCATACGGCCTACAACCTTAGGAGTACGCCTACGGCAAAAAAGCAGGTAATACGACACCAACCCTCCGACAACACACCAGACAGCCAGCATGCCATACGCCACATCGCCGCCAAGACCCGGCACACACAAAGCATCCACACCCATATGGCCATAAAGACGGTATCCGCCCCACACGGCGACTCCGGTAAGCGCCCCCGCCATCGCAAACATGATTGTCCTCGAACGCTGTGAACGCCAACGGGTAAGCATAGCCACACCAGCCAGCAGCATCACCCACCCCGGAGGGCTGTACAGCACCGCCAGACAAGCCGACAAAATAAACAATACAACATAGACAGCCTTATGCTTGCCCTGATAAGGCACGCGCCTCAGCGCCGTAAGGCCCAAAGCGCCGGCCACCATCGCAAACACCACAGCCAGGCAGCCCACATCGGCCACACCATAAGCCATAAGCGCAGTGACCGCCACTCCCGCCGCCATGACAACCCACGAGGCCGAATACGAATGCCAGGGAGTATCGTCACGGAGCAGGCGCCAACCGAGGCCGCCGGTGGCAATCACCGTAAGCAACGCCAGCACAGACCCCCATACGGCAGGCCACAACTGCAACCCGCCGGCATATGTCTGCAATATCAGCCGCAAAGCCACCGCCACAGTGGCAGCCAGCAGACACCACCATCCGCCCATCGAGCGCCAGGGCGTACACTGATACACAAGCATAGCCACAACCCACACGCACGACAACCCCAGAAAAGCCATCCAAGGCATCGACAGCAACGCAAACGACAAGGCCGCGACAAAACCCAGGTAGGAAACCTGTGCCAAAGCAAAACTTTTTTCATTAACAGTCATACGCAAAAGTAGCAAAAAAAGTCGATTCGGGCAAAGTAATAAGGATTTGTATGTCTCCCACACAACCCACTTTGCCCGAATCGACTTTTTTTGCTACTTTTGCGCCACAACGTTGTTCTACAAAAAACATCATTTATGAAAAAATTTTTGCAGGAATTCAAAGAATTTGCCGTAAAAGGCAACGTAATGGACATGGCCATCGGTGTAATCATCGGAGGCGCATTCGGTAAGATCGTATCCTCTCTCGTCAATGACGTCATAATGCCGTTGATAAGCAAAGTGACCGGAGGCGCCACTTTCACTGAACTGAAATACGAACTCACCCCGGCGGCAGCCGACGGCAGCGCCGAATCCGTATACCTCAACTACGGCACATTCATACAGAATATCGTCGACTTCGTGATAATAGCAATGTGCATATTCATCGCACTGAAATTCGTCATGAAGCTCCGCAAGAAAAAAGAGGAAGAAGCACCCGCCCCTGCTCCGGACCCAGAACCCTCAAACCAGGAAAAGCTCCTCACAGAGATACGCGACCTACTCAAGCAGCAGGCTAACAAATAGCCCGCACAATGAAGCCTACGGCCGTACCACGGACACCGATATTCCTCATAGGATACATGGGCACCGGAAAATCCACCCTCGGCCGGGCTGTAGCCCGGCTGGGGGATATCAGATCGGTGGCGTATACACAGAGGACGCGGCCGGCGAGATGCAGGGT
>VSPW01000143.1 GCA_009775535.1 Muribaculaceae bacterium | reverse complement strand
AGCGATATATATAATAAGCAGCGGTGTGCGCAACGCCATGTCGAGCCACTGGTTCTGCGTGTCTATCAGATAGCAGCCCACGGCGTACAGCGCCAAAGCCAGCACAACATACCCACCGATGCGCCCAAGCTCATACGGAATGGGATGCTTCACACGCCCTATAAGATAGCTCGACACCATCATCACCCCGTAGCAGCAGAACGCCGCCCAGGCACATCCCATATATCCCATCACCGGGACAAGGAGGGCATTTAGCCCCAATGTCACCGCAAGGCCCAGCAGCGAGAACCACACGCCCCAGATGGTCCTGTCGGTAAGCTTGTACCAAAGCGACAGGTTGAAGAACACACCGAAAAACACCTCTGCCATCATTATTACCGGCACCACATCAAGGCCACTGTAATAGCGTTCGGAAATCAGATGCTTGACTATATCCAGATAGAACATCACCACGAGGAAAATCACCATCGAAAACACCACAAAATACTTCATGGCATCACTGTAGGCACGTACCCCCCGCCCGCCTGACTCCTTGTTCTTGGCAAAAATGAACGGCTCATAGGCAAAGCGGAAAGCCTGGGTGAACATCACCATCACAATCGCAATCTTATAGTTGGCCCCATATATCCCCAGCTGCGACATGGCCTCAGCGGGATCAGACACCAGCGACGGGAATATTATCTTGTCTATGGTCTGGTTCATTATACCGGCCACACCGAGCACCAGAAGCGGGGCAGAATATGCCAGCATCTCGCGCCAAAGCCGGGCATTGAACCGGTAACGGAATCCCGTAAGCTCTGGGACGAGCATAAAAAGCGTGACAACGGAGGCAATCATGTTCGACAGGAATATGTACCCTATCGAGAACTCCGGATCATAGAACCAGTCTACAGTCCCGGGCACACTGTCCATAAGGAACGGGCACAGCAACAGGAAAAACAGGTTGAGGCCGATGTTGAGGCCGATGTTCACGAGCTTGAGCGAGGCGAAACGCACCGGACGGCTGCGGTAACGCAGATACGAGAACGGCAATGCCGTAAAGGCATCAACAGCAACCGCCACCACCATCATCACCGTGAACGAAGGATGCGCGGCGCAATGCAACAGCCCGCTTATAGGCCCGGCAAACACAAGGCACACAGCCAGGAACACCGACGATGTGACAGCAAGCGAGACAAGCCCGGTAGAATATACCTCCATAGGGTCGCCCCACCGTTCGTGGTTGGCAAAACGGAAAAAACCCGTCTCCATCCCGTATGTCAATATTATAAGGGCAAGAGCCACAACCGAATACACAAGCGTCACCACGCCATACTCCGACGTGGTGAACAATACCGTATACAACGGTACAAGACACCAGTTCAGGAAGCGGCCCACAATGCTGCTAAGCCCATATATGGCCGTATCCTTGACGAGCCCCCTAATCCCGGCCATCACTCACGGCCTCCTTGTCCCCGACATTACAGTTTATCCTAATCATACCACAAAAATAGCGATTATTTTGACAGGAAATGCCAAATGTCAAAAAAATGATGTAACTTTACCGCATACAATAAAAAACAAGAAACACAATCTGAGCGATATGAGAACCAAATACCAACGGGTGCTGCTGAAACTCAGCGGCGAATCCCTTATGGGAACGCAGGGATACGGCATTGACACACAACGCCTCAACGACTATGCCACACAGATAAAGGAAATAGTGGCCACAGGCGTGCAGGTGGCGATAGTGATCGGCGGAGGCAACATATTCCGCGGACTCACCGGCGCATCCCGCGGTTTCGACCGTGTCAAAGGCGACCAGATGGGGATGCTGGCCACAGTGATCAACTCCCTGGCCCTAAGTTCGGCGCTCACCGCCATAGGACAGCGCGCACGCGTGTTCACCGCCATCAACATGTTCCCCATCGGCGAGCACTACAGCAAATGGAAAGCTATCGAGGCCCTCGATAACGGCGAAGTGGCAATAATCTCCGGAGGCACAGGCAACCCGTTCTTCACTACCGACACAGGCTCGGCCCTGCGCGCGGTAGAGGTCGAGGCACAAGTGATGCTCAAAGGCACACGAGTCGACGGCATATACACAGCCGACCCCGAAAAAGACCCCACCGCCACAAAGTTCAGCGAAATCACATACGACGAGGTGTACAACCGCGGACTCAAGGTGATGGACCTCACCGCCACGGCCCTGTGCAAGGAAAACCGCATGCCGATCGTGGTCTTCGACATGGACACCGTAGGCAACCTGGAAAAAGTGATCGCCGGAGAGCCCATCGGCACACTGGTATATTAATGTAATTTAATAACGCAAACGACATATGACAAACGTATCCACCTACCTCGACCCCGCCGAAGAGAAAATGGAAATGGCGGCAGCATATCTAGAAGAATCCCTTGCACACATCCGTGCAGGAAAGGCCAACCCCAAGATCCTTGACGGCATCCGCGTGGACTATTACGGAAGCATGACCCCGCTGAGCAATGTGGCAAACATCGCCGTACCGGATGCACGTACAATCACAATCACCCCATGGGAAAAATCCATGTTCAAGGTCATCGAGAAGGCCATTATAAACTCTGAACTCGGCATTATGCCCGAAAACAACGGTGAAGTGATACGCCTGTCGATCCCCCCGCTGACCGAAGACCGCCGCAAGGCGCTTGTGAAGCAATCAAAAGCGGAAGCCGAACAGGCAAAGGTGTCAGTACGCAACGCTCGCCGCGATGCAATAGACGGACTGAAAAAGGCAATCAAGCAAGGAATGCCAGAAGACGTGGAAAAAGATGCCGAAAACACCGCACAGAAGCTCCACGACAAATTCCTTAAAAAGATCGACGACCTGTTCGCCGCCAAGGAAAAGGAAATCCTCACCGTGTAGGCACGGAACGACCACAGATACAAGCGGCGGGACTTGCCATACCGGCCACAAAGGCCCGTATGCAAGATCCCGCCCGTTTTATCAGCCACCACAACCTCCCACCATCCATGGAATCACTGGCAATAGTAACCCAATCCTACCGTAACGACATCCGCGAATGCGCCCTGCTGTGCGAAAGCATCAAGCGCTTTGTCCCAGGTGACATTCCGCACCATATATTCGTAAACGATGAGGACTTCAGGCTGTTCAAGGAAAACCCCGCGTTCAAAGGCAGGCACATCCACCGCAAATCGGAGATAATGCCATGGCATCACATACAGTTCCCGTTCAAGGTCCTCGGACACCGGTATCTTGTCAGCCCATTCACCATACCGGTAAGGGAATGGATAGTACAGCAGATATGTAAGCTAGGCGCATTTGAAGCCCTTGGCAGCGGCATCGAAGCCATAATGAACATCGACTCCGAATGCGTATTCCTAAGGCCTCTGGAATCCGGCGACTTGATAAAGGACGGCAAATGGATACTGTTCAAAGGCCCGTTTATCGATGAACCGTGCCATGATGAATACTGCCGTGTGGCACGGCGCTTCATGCCCCTGCCGCCGCACCGGGACATCATCGGCGACTGCTACATGTCACACCCCGTAGTGTTTGTGCGCGAGAACATCGAAGCGCTCCTACAATCAATTGCCAGTTCCTCCATATTCAAAAGCTGGAAACACCGGCTGTGCAACACATACCGCTTCAGCGAATACTATTGCTACGGGCTGTTCTCCGACCACGTACTTGGATTGAAGAACCATTTCCTGACAGACAAGCACCTTTTCCCATTGGTGGACATAACACACGTTGACGGAAAAAAGGCTTTGATGTCGGAAATACGCCACAAGATGACACCAGGCCATACACCCTTGGGCGTATGGCTTCAAAAAAGCAACCGGAATTCCGCAAGCTACCTGCCATTCAACGACATACACGACACAATACTGGAGTATTGGAAACAGCGGCAATAAAAAAAGCGGCATCCCCCGGTGTGGGAGATGCCATATTTGGGAATTTTGCATTTTAGCTTTTCATGTTGGAATATTGAAGACCGTCCTGGCAGACAAATAGGTCATAGACAATCTTTGGGACGCTCACGCGCCGAATCCTTCTTCTTTACGGCCCATCAGCGGTAGCTGGCGAAACGCTCCTGCAATTTCTTGCGGGCGAAGAATATGCGGCTCTTCACCGTGCCGAGCGGAAGATCCATCTCCTCTGCGATCTCGCTGTACTTGTATCCGGCCACATGCATGGAGAACGGGATACGGTATTCATCGCTGAACTCAGCTATGGCCGAAGTAATCTCCTTTGCACCATAAGAATCCTCAGGGGACTCAAGACCGGAATCCTGCGACAGGTTCAGGTGATAGAGATTGTCAGTAGTGTCGACAATGGTTGCGGCACGCGCATTGCGGCGGTAATTATTGATGAACAGGTTGCGCATGATTGTAAACACCCATCCCTTGAAGTTTGTGTTGTCCGCATACTTATCCTCGTTGTCGAGAGCTTTCAGCGTTGTGTCCTGTAAAAGATCATAAGCATCATCCCTGTTCGATGTCAACTTATATGCAAAATTAAGCAGATTGTCCTGCAATTTTGTAAGGTTTTCTTGAAATGCTGTAGTTCCCATAAGAGCAATTTTTGATGTTATTTTTATTAGCTATTGGATTATTTGATTTAATTTCTGCGTCAAAGGTACGACCATTTTCACCTTTTGCAATATTTTTGTAGTTAATTAATGTTAACTATAGATATATTTTATATTATATATTTGATTTTAAACTTGTTACAAAAAAACTATTCTGTTTCGATTCTGTTACATTTGGCACATGTTTTTGTAACTGCAATAATTTTGTAACACGAATTATATAATATATAACATCTATGCAATTGTTTTGTAACACAAATTCCAAAATATTTTATTAATTATCCCATAAAAAACTCACTGCACCAAAACCCATCCACCAAAACCAAATAAAGACATCTCCATGATGCCGATACCAACATAGCCAGGTACAGCAAAAAAAAAGAAAACCACACACCAACACCAGCGCCGCCAGCAAGCCACCAATAACATCTCAGCACATATATCCCAAATGA
>VSPW01000142.1 GCA_009775535.1 Muribaculaceae bacterium | reverse complement strand
ACTCAACACCTTTTACTGTATTTGGCGAACTACCAGAAAATGTTTTTGTATGCCGATGAGTATGTTGCTCGGCTGTATGCGCCGGCTTCATCTTTAGCTTGATCTTATCAAACCCCTTTCCATAAACGCCATTGACATTGGCCTGCGTTATAAACGCGTCATTGTCAATGGATTTTATTATACGGAATATAGTGACAGATTCTATTTTCCTGCACATCACCAGCAGTACTTTTACTTCATGTTTACTATACCAGCCCATACCGGAAATCACAGTACAACCACGATTGGCCTCATCATTTATTGCAGTAGCGATTTCTTCCCATTTAGATGAGAATATCGTAAACTGCACAGCCTGACGGTTTGTATTTATAACCATATCGGCAACGTATGAAGTAAGGAACAATACCACGAAACCAAATACTGTTTTTTCAATTTCATGGAATAACAGGAATGATGACGATATGATAAGCACATCCGTATATAACATCATACGTCCAACAGAGACATTCGTCTTTTTTGAAGCCATTGCCGCAACAATATCAGTACCGCCTGTACTTCCATTATGGACAAATGCCGTACCAACAGCGAACCCACACATGAGGCCTCCTATTACAATACTTAAGAACGGCTGGTCCTTCACTAACGGTTCAGGGAAAAAAGGCTGCAATATACCAATGAATAACGATATGCAGACTGCACCATAGATGGTACGTATTACAAACGTTTTCCCTACGGTCTTAAATGCAATGGCAAGTAAGGTCATATTCATGGCAAACTGTGCAATCGCCACTGGAATACCTGTCGTAAAGTATGCGATCGTACCTAAACCGGCCAATCCACCGATCACCACTTTGTAAGGTAATATAAACGCACAGAATCCAAATGCATAAATGGCGATCCCAAGTGCGATTATTATATAATCCTTACTGGACATAAAAAAATGTTGACGGTCAATATTCATAACTATTAGTTGTTATATTCTTCCGGCTGCAAAGCTACAAATTATTTTACAAATTTTATCATTTTTCAAGCCATCTATTAACAGAAAAAAGTCACAGATCTACCAATAAGACCTGTGACTTTATTAATTGCAATATTATGTAATGGATTATTCCTCGCCGAGCTTATAGTTGAGATTATCCATCAATTTTTCAATTTGGCTTAGCACATTCTGGTCATCACCAGCAAGTTCAGTAGCTTTAACCAGCAAATCTTTTGCTTGACGATACAGAGGCATTATAGTTTCTTTCTGTACTTTTGCATAATCTGCTTGCGATGTAACATCCTCTGTACGCATACCTTTATTGTATAGGGAACGGGCATAATCATAGATACCCATAACGAACTTCGGATCTACCTGTATTGCCTTTTCATATGCAGAAAGCGCATTGTCATAGTCCTCCTTATATTCATATAGGTAGCCTTTCACACGCCATAGCTGGGCATTATCAGGCTGCTGCTGTATCGCCTCCTCTATTTTCTTGAATGCATTCTCGGCATCGCCCTTACGGTTGTACACATTGATTACATTGATGAGATAAAGGCTGTCTTCATTGCCATACAAAGGAATGGCCTTTTCGCAGATAGCAAGGATTGTATCATTCTTGTCCAGTTCCTGAGCAACAGAAAGGGCATAGTCATATACATGCTTCTTGGCTGGACCATAATCCATTACTTCCATAAACTTGTCAAGGGCAGCAGAATGATCTTTCATATTGAATGCAGCTAATGCCTGATTGAATATTATATTTTGGATCATGGTGTCTGCTGGCATCATTTTATCCAAAGTCTTTGCAAAGCGAGGATCTTTAGTCAAGTCAACATAAACCTGCCAACTATCGTATGCACCTTTATAGTCTTCAACGTTCCATAGATATACAGCCATATTTGTAAAGTCATTGAAATGGCCTCCGACTGTATTTATTATGTCCTTGGAATGTTTGGTTTTCACCTTGCCTTTGGCATCCACCACTGTATCGAGGGCTATCGCCTGCATCATATAGTCATATCCACCCAGAAGAGCCTTGCCCATAGCTTTGTCATCAGTAGGCATATTAAGCTGCTTCTTTGCGAACATATCATCATATTCGCCAAATCCGGCCTTACCCACTACATAACGTGGGAATGCCTCTTTTTCTGTTTCAGGGTTTGAGAAGATGGGGGTCATCTGCTTTACGGCCTCGTTGAAGTTGTTCTTTGTGTTGCGCTCAACTTCCTTTGCAAGTTTCATCTGAGCTGACGCTCCGATACCTACTGCAAGGCATAGACCTAAGATAGTGATTTTTTTCATAACGTTATGTTGTTTTGGTTATTTATTGAAATTTATTATTCCTCGTCCGTAATTTCGTCTTCTGGAATATCTTCCTGCTCTTCCTCCTGTAAATTGCCTTCTTCTACAGACGGAAGCTCAGCGCCATCCAATTCTTCAGTTTCTTCCTCCGGATCAGTGTCTACACAACATACAGATGCTATAGTGTCACCGCGCTTGTCTAGATTGATGAGACGCACCCCTTGTGTGTAACGCCCTTGCACTCTTAAATCAGCAAGACGTATACGCAATGTTATGCCCGAAATATTGATTATCACTAGGTCATTATCATCGTTGACACTCTTGATTGCAACAAGGCGACCTGTCTTATCTGTTATATTTAGAGTCCTTACGCCTTTACCTCCACGGTTAGTGATCCTATAGTCTTCCAATAGAGACCGCTTGCCATAGCCGTTTTCACTGACAACCATTACATTGTTCTCAGTGTCTGGCATCATGGCCAACATGCCGACTACTTCATCCTCTGGTCCGTCCAAGGTCATTCCACGGACACCGCTTGAAACACGGCCCATATCCCGCAACTTGCTTTCATGGAATCGTATGGCACGCCCGTTACGGTTTGCCATGATGATTTCACTGTTGCCGTCTGTAAGTTCAACTCCTAGAAGTTCATCTCCTTCACGTACTATTATTGCCTTTTTCCCTCTTGTAGGCGCATTTACGTATTCACGTAGGGATGTTTTCTTTATTACACCACGTTTGGTGGCAAATACAAGCTTATGGGACTCTGCAAATTCGATATCCTTTATGCCTTTAATTTTGATAACTGCGTTTATAGCATCATCAGAATCGATTTCGAGCATATTCTGTATTGCACGCCCCTTAGAATTTTTTGAACCTTCAGGGATATCATATACCTTTATCCTGTAATAGATACCTTTGCGTGTAAAGAACAGCAGGTCATTGTGCATTGAGGCCGGATATATATATTCAATAAAATCCTCATCGCGGGTGTCACTGCCTTTAGAGCCAACACCACCTCTGTTCTGTGCCCGAAACTCACTCAATGGCGTGCGCTTGATGTATCCCATATGGGAGATTGTTATAATCATTTCATCATCCGCATAGAAATCTTCCGCAGAAAAATCCCCTGCAGTATAGTCTATATCTGTCTTACGCTCATCTCCGTATTTGTCACGGACTTCGATAAGTTCTGACTTGATAAGATTCCAGCACACCTCATCATTATTAAGTATCTCCTCCAGATGAGCGATCAGAGCCATGACTTCATCATACGCACTCTGCAATTTTTCCTGTTCCAGACCCGTCAACTGACGCAACTGCATTGACAATATAGCATTGCATTGAGCCTCTGAAAGCCCGAACCGCTCCATAAGCCTTTCTCGCGCCAAAGCTGGATCTTTTGATGATTTTATTATATGTATAACTTCATCAATGTTCTGCGATGCGATAATCAGACCCTCAAGTATATGAGCCCGTTCCTGAGCCTTATTCAACTCAAATTTCGTGCGGCGTATCACAACCTCATGCCTATGGTCGATAAAAGCCTTTATAAGCTGCTTCAGGTTCAGGAGCTGTGGACGCCCGTTGACCAATGCCACATTGTTTACGCTGAACGATGCCTGCATCTGGGTCATCTTATAAAGCTTGTTCAGGACCACATTGGAATTGGCATCGGATTTTAGCGTTATCACAATACGCATACCCTGATAGTCGCTTTCGTCATTGAGGTCGGCTATACCGTCAAGCTTCTTCTCTGTAACCAGGGTTGCTATATATTTTATAAGTTCAGCCTTATTTACGCCATACGGGATTTCATTGACAATGATACATTCGTGGTTATCCACGGTCTCAATCTCAGCCTTTGCGCGTATGAGTATGCGTCCTCGGCCAGTCTCAAAAGCCTCCTTAACACCATTGTATCCATATATAGTACCTCCAGTAGGAAAATCCGGTGCCTTAATGATTTTCATAAGGTCCGAGATTTCCATATCAGGATTTTCAATAAGTGCTATCGTTGCATCTATCGATTCCCTTAAATTGTGTGTAGGCATATTGGTTGCCATGCCTACTGCAATTCCCGAAGCGCCATTGACCAGAAGATTCGGGAAACGGGTGGGGAGGACTATCGGTTCCTTACGGGAGTTGTCATAGTTCGGCTGGAAGTCCACCGTATCACTGTATAAATCACGGAGCATCTCTTCACCCATTTTGCGCAGACGCACCTCTGTGTATCGCATGGCGGCAGGACTGTCACCATCAACCGATCCGAAATTTCCATGCCCTTCCACTAGGGTGTAACGCATTGCCCAATCCTGTGTCAGGCGTACCAATGTCCCATATATCGATGAGTCACCATGAGGATGGTATTTACCCATCACTTCACCGACACAGTTGGCGGATTTCTTCAATGGGCGGTCACTGTTGTTACCCATTTCGTCCATGCCAAACAGCACACGGCGATGCACTGGCTTAAGTCCGTCCCGGACATCAGGCAATGCACGCGACACTATTACCGACATTGAATAGTCGATATAGGCCGACTTCATTTCATTTTCGATATCAATTTTTATAATCCTGTCTTCTTCCAGCATTATTTAAATATATTATGTTACACTTTTCCTTTTATCTATCCGGTATGCTAAAAAACCTTGACATACCCGGAAATCATCCTACAAAGGTAGTGATTTTTTCCAAAAAACGCACTATCTTTGAACTATGCATCATTAAAAATATT
>VSPW01000141.1 GCA_009775535.1 Muribaculaceae bacterium | reverse complement strand
ACATCACGCGCAGCTGTACGAACATATCGTCCAGGCGCTGTATCTGCAAAAGCTCCGAAGGGTTAGGAGGCACTGGGCCTGCCACTATTATATCAAGCTTGGCCTTCAGCGGATCTTTAAGTATAATCTCATCCAGGCTCAGCGAACCGTTCGCCAGGTATTGCGTAAGCCCTGTAGACGGGGGCAGGCCAAGATATTCTGCAAGACGCGGATTGCGTATATCCATCCCGACAAGCAGCACACGCTTTCCGAGCAGGGCCAGTGATGCAGCCAGGTTGATGGATATGAACGATTTTCCCTCTCCCGATGACGTAGACGTCATCAGCACCACCTTGTCGTCCTTGCCGTTAAGCACAAATTGCAGGTTGGCACGTATCAGGCGGAACAACTCAGCCGTAGATGTCGTGGACGATGGTGTCACCACAAGTGTCTCGCCACTCTTGTCCGTACATACCTCACCTATAACAGGCAGCTCTGTAAGCGGCTCAAGCTCCTCACGTGATGAGAACTTTGTCCGGAACAGCCTGCGTGCATACAGCAGGCATGGCGGTATCATCATGCCCATGAACACCGCTACCAGCAGTATCATCGACTTCGACATGGACACCGGCTTCTGGCGCGTGAACGCCTCGTCGATAATTATACCTTTCGCCACAGAATTGGCAATCATGATAGCCGTCTCCTCTCGCTTCTCAAGCAGATATATGTACAGCTGCTGCTTCATTATCTGCTGGCGCTTCAGCGCCACATACTGCCTTTCCTGTGCAGGTATGCCGCTCAACTTCGCCTCAGCCTTGTCCAACTGGGCCTGCAGCTCGCCCACTATCACATTCTGATTATCGTATGCCTTCGACAATGTGGTTATTATATTATTCCTCATGGCGTCTATCTGCTGGCGCAACTGGCGAAGCATTGCATTCTCTCCCTTTGCGTTAGCCTGAAGCTGCATAAGCTTGAGCACAGTTTCATTATACGCCGTTATTGCATCTTCCACGCCTTCCATATTGCTTATATACGGGATCATGCTGTACTCATTCCCAGGTGAGGAAAGAAACGACTTGGCCAACCCCAGAATCTCAAGCTGCATCTGCGCGCCGACAAGCTCCCTCGCCGTTGTCGACTTCACCCCCATGTTATAGGCAGCCTCAGTCGACACATCCAGTATGCCCTTTGCCTCCTTGTAGTCCTGCACGACAGTCTCGGCAGTGTCAAGGTCCAGCGCAAGCAACCCGATACGCGAATCAAGGAAACGCAACGTCTGTTCCCCCTGTATGTTCTTGTCGGCAACACCACGTTCATTATACTTAGCTATGATATTATTGAGCAACGCCTTGCCGTAATCAGGGATCGGAGTGTTTATACCCAGGGCTATTACATTCGATTTTCGGCTGGCAATGGATGCAGACACCTCTTCGGCCATATCCTCGGCAGCACCATCGTAGCTTGAATACGTTATGTCCGTCCTTAACTTCTTGCCTGGGACGAAATACTGCGTGGTGTCCACCACAAATGTACCATAGATGGTCTTCACAGTCACAGGGAACGAAGCGCCCTCTATCTCTGCCAAAGTCTTCCTTTTCGCCTTCGCCTCTACCGCCACATGGCCATCCTTGTCGACATTCACCCTGAACACGATACTTGTCGACAACGTATCCGCCATACCAGCAGGGGCTATTACATCGACAGGATACTTGAAATACTCAACGTGCGACGCAAGCATCCCGTCCTTCACACGGTGGTAGCGCTCAAGCCCCATATCCCTGGCCACCTCCTTGAACACCGAATGCGACTCTATGAGGAAAATCTCGTCATCGACTGATGCATCCCCGCCGAAAAGGTCGGAAAGGCCGCTGAACGAAGGTAGTCCACCGGTCTCATCGGTGGATATGAGCACATTCGCCTCTACAGAATATTTTGTGGGATGGGTCTTTATGTATACAACGGCTACAAGCCCGCAAAGGGCCACTGAAATAACGAACCAATACCAATGCTTGAGATAATCACGCAATACAGCGCCGAAATCTATGACATCGTTATGTCTTTTTTCCATAATGTGATAATATCGGAATTATTTTACTGTGAGGGCAATTATAAGCGAAGCGATGACCGAGGCCGCACTGACTATGGTCGACACCACCGTCAGCTTATAGCTGTTGTTCATGTTATACCTTGAATTGTCCTGGCGAATCTTGTTCGGCTCCACATATATATAGTCATTGGGCTGAAGGTAGAAATATGGCGATGTAAGCACCTCCGATGAGTTCAGGTCAAGCCTTATACGCTCCTGCTTCCCTCCGTTCTCACGTATCAGAAGCACATTTGAGCGTTCTCCGAACTCTGTCATGTCGCCGGCATCAGCCAGAGCGTCAAGCACACTGTACCTTTGGCGCATCACCTTTACCGCTCCCGGTTTCTTCACCTCGCCAAGCACATTGACCCTGAAATTCACAAGCTCCACAATGACCAGCGGGTCTTCCACCGACTGTGATATCCGCTCCGTCAGCATATCGCAAAGCTGCTCGGTGGTCATACCGGCCACATGTATACGGCCCAGCTGCGGGAAATTTATCTCTCCGCGCGAATTCACCACAAAAGTCTGCTGTTTGGGGGTAGCCGCCGACTCGTCAAGCTCCTCACGAAGCCCGGGATTGGTCTGGGCCAGGTTGAACGGGGCGGCAGCCGCAGGCTCAAGCGATGTGACAGTGATGAACAGCTCATCATCCGGCGCCAGCTTAGGCAACGGCACAGCCTGCTGCCGCACTTCACTATGCAGCTCATTTATATCCTTGAAATATGTAAGCGGAGATGTCTTATTACTACATGACGAAGTCAATGCAAGCAATATGGAACAGACAGCCAATATGGCCACCTTCCTCCCATTTTTAACCGGTAAGATGTTCATACGATGTTAACAAGTATAATTTTATCAAACTAATAACGTCTCTCTACACAATAATATTATAATAAATCATAAAAAACTTCTCCACACACAACCGTCAGTACAAGAAACATCTTTTATTTCAGCAATGTAGGCACACATTTATGCAATGAGTATAAAAACAAAACCGTAACTTTGCACCATAATGAAACGTATAGGAATACTCTCTGACACCCACTCTTGCTGGGACGACCGGTTTGCCATCCATTTCAAAGACTGCGACGAGATATGGCATGCCGGCGACATCGGGTGCATAGATGTCATACGCCGCCTTGAGGGTGTAGCCCCTGTGGTCCGTGCCGTCCGCGGCAATATCGACCACGGTGAGGTGGCCCGTATGTGCCCCGAATCCCTGTCGTTCAGGATCGAGGACGTAAATGTATGGATGACCCACATAGGCGGCTACCCCGGCAGGTATGCGCCAGGGGTGATACAACATCTGCGCGGCCTTGGCGTTAATCTTATGGTGACAGGCCACAGCCATATACTGCGCGTCATGTTTGACAGGCAGCTGGACCTCCTCCACATAAATCCTGGGGCGGCAGGCGTCCACGGATGGCAGAAGGAACGCACCCTGATACGCCTGGCAATAGATGGCAGCGACATGCACGACCTTGAAGTGGTACAACTAGGAAAAATAAAGATTTGACACTTATGAGAATACCTGGCAGCAAGACAATACTGGCATTCGCGGCGATAGCCGTAATCGCAACCTCATGCAAGACAACGGAAGCCAACTACAAGGCGGCATATGAACGCGCCGTCGAACGTAAGAACGAAGGTATCGACTCGACAGTCTACGACGCCATACGCCGTGAGGCAAAACCATCGGTAATTGCCATTGACGGCGGGGTACAGCTCCCGCTGGTGACCGAACACGTGTCCGTGACACCTGACAATGGCAATACAAGCATTACCCTTAAGCGGTATTGCATCGTAGTGGGGAAATTCAAGCAGATATTCAACGCACGCTCCATGCGCACACGCCTAGCCAGCTCAGGAAATTACCCGGACGCATTCATAGTGCAGACCCGCGAACCGCTTTACTATGTGATAGCCGCCACGGCAGATACCCCACAGGATGCAGCAGCAGCCCTGCAGAAAGTACGCAACGACCAGACCCTTATGCTACGCGAACCGCTGCCATGGGTGCTGCAGCCGACTTCATTGGCCAGATAGGGCCTGCACGTAAAAAAGATTATTTTGCTGTTTCATGGCAATTAGCTACATTTGCATGACTTAACAACAATAACACCACCTTATGCTACAATACATCACATGGGCCGCAGACCCGAATATAATAGAATCACCGGTCACAGTCCGGTGGTACGGCCTCATGTTTGCCATCGGTTTCATTATAGGCTACAACATCATAGCTCGCATGTTCCGCCACGAAGGAGCTCCCGAAAAATGGTTGGGCTCACTGTTCCTATGGGTTATGGGCGGCACAATAATCGGCGCCCGCCTGGGACACGTGTTTTTCTACGAATGGGAAAAGTACTCCCAGAATCCTATAGAGATACTATACATCTGGGAAGGTGGACTTGCCAGTCATGGAGGCACTATCGGCGTGATACTGGCGGTGATACTCTTCTCCCTAATCACAACAAAACGTAGCCCGCTATGGACATTCGACCGCCTGGTAGTGCCCATTGCCCTTGTCGGAGGCCTCATCCGCCTCGGCAACCTTTTCAATTCCGAGATATTCGGACATGCCACAGACCTGCCATGGGGATTCATGTTTGTCAACTCCCCGCAATGGCACGCCATGTACGAAGGCCAGGCATGCCACCCCACACAGATCTACGAGGCGACATGCTACTTCGCGCTTTTTGCGCTCCTGATGTGGATGTACTGGAAAAAGAACTCTGAAGAGCGCCCGGGACTCCTGCTTGGAGTATTCTTCATCGGCTGCTTCCTGTCTAGATTCCTTGTCGAATTTGTCAAGAACGACCAGGTGGCATGGGAATCGTCCATGTCCCTTAACATGGGCCAGCTGTTGAGCATCCCTTTCATTCTTGCAGGAATCTTCTTTGTGGCACGCGCCTACACACGTCCCAGGACTATGCTGCGGTATCCCAACCGTTTTGCCGACACAGGCAGCGATAGATAGACAACATTAAAATTTATTAAATCTCATAAACCCGTTAAACGTAGTCACGATTGGCG
>VSPW01000140.1 GCA_009775535.1 Muribaculaceae bacterium | reverse complement strand
TAAAAAAACTTATCCTTAACCGCAATGCCGTTGGGATGTATTTATTCATAAAATTGATGGATTTATGCAAAAAGTGATCCTATATCCTCATGGAGGCAGTGGTAACCACGGATGTGAGGCATTAGTGCGTTCTACCGCAAAGATATGTAAAGGCCGTGATATTATATTGGTGTCAAAAAACAAAGGTCAGGATTTGCAATATGGTATCGGTGATATATGCAGGATTGTGGACCAGCAGACACCAATATCTGTACTTGGAAGGATTGCATCATTAATACGCTATAGGTTGTTTAACGACAACATGGCTTATGAAAAGGAGACCTATCGATCGATGCTTAAGCAAGTTGACAGTACTACAGTATGTCTGTCTTTTGGCGGGGATAATTACTGTTACGGCAAGCCTGTGTATATATATAGAATGAATGAATTGCTCCGCAGCAAAGGAGCGAAAACAATCCTATGGGGCTGTTCAATTGAGCCATCGAATATTGATGATGCCATGCTGGAAGACTTACGTGGCTATCACCGTATTATCGCTCGCGAAAGTATTACATATAAAGCATTGACCGATCATGGATTGACCAATGTTACAATGGCGGCAGACCCGGCCTTTACGCTTGATTGCGATACTTCTACAACATTGCCGGAGGGCTTTATCAATGGCAATACTGTTGGAATCAACCTGTCGCCCATGGCAATGGACTATTCAAAAGACGGTATACGGGTAATGAACAATTACCGCAGACTGATAAATCATATACTTGAAGATACCGATATGAATGTGGCGCTAATTCCGCATGTCGTTTGGTCTGACAACGATGACAGGAAGCCGCTATTACAATTGTACAACGAATTCAATCATACAAAAAGGATATGTATGATTGATGATACCGACGCCACAAAAATCAAGGGCGTCATATCTCAATGCCGGTTTATTGTTGCGGCACGGACACATGCATCAATTGCAGCATACTCCACAGGGATACCTACTTTGGTGTTGGGCTATTCTGTAAAGGCCCGCGGTATAGCAAAAGATATATTTGGGGAATATGAAAAATATGTGCTGCCCGTGCAGAATTTAGAGAATGATGCAGACCTTATGCATGCATTCCAATTTATAGAAGACAATGAATCCGAAATAAAATCTATATTGCAGACTACCGTAGCTAAGCTTAAAGAAAGTGCAATGTCTATGTCGGATATGCTATGATGAAACCTCTTGATATTATTCCACATCAAGACTGTACTGGCTGCGAAAGCTGTGTCGCTTCATGCGGGATTTCCTGCATCAGTATGCAGCAGGATAAACGGGGCTTCTTTTACCCATGGGTTGACTCTGATAGATGCGTCAATTGTGGAGCCTGTAGCCGGGCTTGTCCAGTATTGAATGTAAAAAAATTGGGGAGGGTAGACGAAATATATGCCTGTCGGGCAAATTCGGAGGAAGTTCTCCAAAATAGTTCATCTGGAGGTGTTTTTACTATGCTCGCTAATAATATTCTTGCTGCAGGAGGCTCTGTCTGTGGTGCGTCTTTCAATTCAAGACAGGAAGTGCATCATGAAACAGTTGACAGTGAAGCCGGATTAATCAGGCTTCGTAGCTCAAAATACGTGCAAAGCAGGACAGCCCAAGCCCTTAAGGATGTAAAGCGGTTGTCACGGAATGGACATACAGTCCTATTCCCCGGAACACCTTGCCAATGTGCGGGGGCAAGATCTTTGGTCGGTAAGTCTGGTAATGATAATTTGATATGTATGGAAGTTGTATGTCATGGCGTTCCATCGCCTGGCGTATTTGACAGATATATATCAGAAATGGAACAGAAGTTTAAATCAAAAATAGTCGGAATAAACTTCAGGGACAAATCAGCCGGGTGGAAATCTTACAGATTGACAATTAGGCTTGAAAATGGAAATACAATCTCCGTTGACGGAAGAAAAGATCCTTATGTATCCGGATTCATCGATAACCTTTTCCTACGTGAAAGCTGTACAACTTGCCGTTTTAAGCATTCACACAGTCAAGCCGATTTTACAGTCGGGGACTTTTGGGGCGTAGAAGACCTGAAAAAAGATTGTTACAACGACAATAAGGGCGTTTCACTCCTCTGTGTAAATACCAGACTGGGGAAGGAATTATTTTGCCGGATAAAAGATAAATTGGCGGATATAACTCCAACAGATTTAGCATCAGCATCAAAAAAGAATCCTTGCTTGATTGAGCCTACAAGCTATAACCCGCGTACCCGTAGATTCTATAGGTCATTACAGGCCCATACAGTCGAGGAATCCGTTATACGTGCACAAAGATATACTTTCTTTGATAAGGTAAAGATAAGTATGAAATATAGGTTAGGTCGGTTATTTTATGCGAAGTCTTAATTCCATAAAAAATATCATGTCAAGTGTGGGAATAACATTAGTGATTTCCGTACTTGGATTTCTTACCAGAAAGATATTTTTAGATACCCTTGGAGAAGAATATCTAGGATTAAACGGTTTGTTGATGAATGTTATAGGCATGCTAAGTCTGGTAGAGAGTGGAGTTGGCGTGAGTATTGTCTATAATCTGTACAAGCCATTGGCCAATGGCAACAAACCTGAAATAATAGCCCTGGTTCAACTGTATAGAAAGATCTATAGATATATAGCTATTGGCATAATTTTGTTGTCCATTGCTATGTTCCCGTTCCTTAAGTACTTGATACATGATGATTCTGGGATAAGCTATATTGGTATTGTATATTTTATATTTGTAGGCAACTCTGTTATCGGCTATCTTATGGCTGATAAATTGTCCCTGATCAATTCTGATCAAAAGCAATATAAATTAGCTGGATATAATCTTACGTACCAACTTCTTATGTATGGAGTCAAGATACTCATTTTGGTATATTTAAAAAATTATATCATGTTCCTGTTAGTGGAACTGATGTGTAATGGCTTGTATAATTTGTTGATTCGCAGAAAAGTATATAGCCTATATCCATATATAAATACAAAAATAAGATATTCTGTGCCTACAGATGTCCGCAAAAACATTGTCCGCAATGTAAAAGCCCTTTTCTTGACATCGATAGGCGGTTATTTGGTGCATAGTACCGATAATATATTGATATCCTCATTTGTTGGTTTGGGTGTGGTAGGTTTATACTCAAACTACACCCTCATTGTAAATCAGGTCAAAGCATTAGCGAATCCATTGATGTCAGGCGTGAAAGACAGTGTAGGAAACTTGGTGTCTTCAGAGTCTAAAGAAAAGCAGTATGAAGTTTTTAATGTGCTTTTCTTTGTGAATTTTGTAGTCATATCATCCATTTGCATCCTTCTGTTTTGCTTGTTAAATCCTTTTATAGAATGGTGGCTGGGGAACAAATATGTATTTGAAATCTGGATTGTGGCAATTATTTGCTTGAATTTGTATGTGGATATGATTCGCAGTTCGGCACTTACATTTAAGACCGTATCTGGTATTTTTGTCCAGGACCGTTATGTTGCGCTAATTACCGGTATTGTAAATCTGGGCGTCTCTATAATATTGGTTAGATATTTAGGCCTGGCCGGGATATTGCTTGGGACATCAATTGCATTTCTTTCAACAAACAGCTGGAACTGGCCCAGACTCATATTTAAATACACATTTGGCAAATCACCATATATATACTACCGTAAGTATTTAATGTATGCGCTATTGACTACAATAATGTGCAGTGGTTGCAACTATATAAACGGACTGCTCTTTGGACAAAGCTGCAGTGTAGTTTCAATTTTATGCCGGGGGATGATTGATATTACAATTATTGCTGCCGTTTATTTTGTATTGTTCCGCCATACCAATGAATATATGTATTCCATCAAGATAATTTCAGCTGTTATCAGACATCGTAAATAAAATTATGGTTGATTGTAAAGTATCGATATTAATGGCCTGTTTTAATGGGGCGAAATTTATAAAACGGTCATTTGAATCTATTTTATCGCAGACTTGGCCCAATATAGAACTCGTTTTTGTAGATGATGGTTCTACGGATGACTCATATATGGTTGCAGAATCATATAGAGATGCCTTCCATGCCAGAAAATATGATTTGCAAATTATCCGTCAGGATAATCAAGGAGTTTGTGCCGCCATAGTCAATGCGGCTAATGCGGCGACTGGCAAGTATTTGCAATTACTTGATGTTGACGATTATATAATGCCTGAGTCTTGTCTATTACAGGCAAAATACCTTGAAAACAATCCACAATGCAATGTCGTAAGGACTAACGGATATGTCGTAGAGGAGAACAACCTGGAAGACACTTCCCGTCTTCTTGTAGGGGCCAATGAGCCTAAGGAAGAGCGTGACATTTTTTTAGACCTTATAACTGGGCATACAAATAACTGGGCAGGAGCATATATGGTACGGGCTCAAATGCATCACGAATTTTATAGCAGCCATGAGCTTCCCATTTCCAGGTATGGTCAGAATCTACAATTCCTGTTGCCTCAAACCATTGATTCAGTCACTGGCTTTATTGACAAACCATTGTTTAAATACATACGGTATGCAGGTTCACATAGTTACCAGATATCATATGAAAAACAAATGGAAAATCATAAAGGATATTGGGACATTCGGCGTAAAATGTTGCGGTTACTTGATGTGGATGATAAGAATATTTTAACCCAATGCGAGATTGCATTCTATAGGAGGGCGTTAAATATTGCATCGGATTTTAAGCGCATTGATGAGTATAATTATTTCTATTGTAAACTCAAAGAATTAGGAGGCCTGACATTAGACCAAAAAATCCAGAAATCGGTATTGAATAAATCATATTCTCAATATTTTTATAGGGCTTGTCTATTAGCCCTTAGCCTCATAAGAAAGTAGTAGAAACAGACTATCAAAAGAGCGTAGGATACTTAATATGGCTGAACGTAAGATAAATTTCGAGATACTTCGCGTTTTAGCGATGATTATGGTATTAGGCCTACACGCTAATTTTACTGCACTTAAATCGCCTTCTGCTGATACGATCTTATCTATAGACTGTATTCTTAGAACATATTTAGAAGCCATATGTTTTGTCGCAGTAAACACATTTGTAATGATATCCGGTTGGTTTGGCATTAAACCTACATTAAAAGGATTTTTTAATTTCATATGGCAAGTAGTTTATTTTGTTGGGATTCTTTGGGTGGTGGGTGTTATCTTTTTCAATGTTCCCAATAGCTACCGTACAATTCTTCATATAATTGGACTATTTGGGGGGGGGTGGA
>VSPW01000014.1 GCA_009775535.1 Muribaculaceae bacterium | reverse complement strand
TATCACCGGAACTGAACGGGAAATAGATTTCGCGCCTGAGATACCAGTGGAGCTGCAAATAGGGCCATCGGATGCCGCAATCGTACGCATCTCACCTGCCAAAAGCGCCAAGGCATGCGACACTATGCCTTCTGCCACAGCCATAAAGGCCGAAAACAAGGACAATTAACCAACCATTATATCTAAACATAACCCTATCAAATTCCTCATGTCACCTACAATCAAGGTTTTTGCCGGAACACAGTCACGCTACATGGCTGAAGAAATCTGTAAGGAACTCGGCGTAGAGCTGGGACAAATGAACATCACCCGTTTTGCCGACGGCGAATTCGAGGTGTCGTTTGAAGAGTCGATCCGCGGCTGCGAGGTGTATCTCGTGCAGTCGACATTCCCTCCCACCGACAACCTAATGGAACTGCTGCTGATGATCGATGCCGCCAAGCGCGCTTCGGCAAAGACCATCATAGCCGTAATGCCCTACTTCGGCTGGGCCCGCCAGGACCGCAAGGACAAGCCACGCGTGTCGATAGCCGCAAAGCTTGTAGCCGACCTGCTGACTGCCGCAGGCGTTGACCGCGTCATCACCATGGACCTCCATGCTGACCAGATCCAGGGATTCTTCAACGTCCCGGTAGACCACCTGTACGCATCTTCGGTATTTGTCCCCTATATCGAGTCGCTCGGACTGGAGGACATGGTTATCGCCACACCTGATGTCGGCGGTGCAAAACGTGCCAACAGCTATGCAAAGTATTTCAATGTGCCCCTGGTGCTCTGCCATAAGCAGCGCGCAAAGGCAAACGTTGTGGCCACAATGACCGTAATAGGCGATGTGGAGGGTAAGAACGTCATCCTGGTAGATGATATGGTCGACACGGCCGGCACTATCACAAAGGCGGCCGACCTTATGCTTGCGCATGGGGCAAAAAGCGTGCGCGCCCTGTGCTCTCATGCCATAATGAGCGACCCTGCTTCGCGACTGATAGATGAGAGCGGTATGGCGGAAATGATATTCACCAATTCAATCCCCTTCAAGAAGGACTGCAAGAAGTGCACCATCATATCGGTGGCACGGATGTTTGCCGACACTATCCGCCGCGTACATGACTTCAAATCGATATCGTCACAGTATGTATTCAAATAGACTTTAAAAGTCATATCTGACCAGACATAAAAAACGTATGGACATTCCAAGATGTCCATACGTTTTTTGCATACGCCTATTTATATTTTTTAACACATCTATTAAACAATATAAGCATCATATTGCATATATTTGCGAAATAAACATAGCATTTATCAAATATAAAGCACTATTTACTACCATTTTTCTATTCCACTAACTATAACCAAAAAAGTATGAGAAGATTTTTACACTTTGCAATTGTTGCTTCTTTAGCAGCGCTGCCATCGGTGATGCCGCATCATGCCAATGCAGGCAAGACCGCCTACGGCTACCTGTTCGGCGCGAAGTCCGGGGGACTAGGGTTTGTTTCGTTCGACATCGACAATCCTCAGACGCTTACTCCGATAAAGACGCTATCGTATGGGGACGTGCATGTATCTGCCGGGGAATATGTAGATGGCAAGATCTATACATACCAGGTGGAATTCGGGGACTTCACCGAGATATACCCTTACGGGTGGACGGTGTATGATGCCGAGACGCTCAACGTGTTGTCGGAAAACACATCGCAACAATCCAACCGTGTGGTGGACATGGCTTATGACTACACCACCAATACGATGTACGCACTCGTCGAGGACAAGTACAATACGGGAAAGGTGGCGCAGACATCGCTATATGCGGTGGACCTGGCTACGGGCGACTACAGGTTGATAGGCAGCCCGGGCGAGCTGAAGGCCATCAACGGGTACGGCAACCTGGATGATGACGGGCTCATAACGCTGGCTTGCAATGCTCAGGGGCAACTGTATGCAATGTCGCATTACCGCTATCTATACAAGATGGACAAATTCACCGGAAAGGTTAATGATGATGCTCCACAGCACAACCTGGGGACGGCAGAACAGTTCCAATCGATGGCGTTCGACTCTGACGGGACTTTGTGGTGGGCCCAAGCGCATCCGAGCTATGGGCATTTCTGCGATGTTGACCTCACAACCGGCATCCCCGGAGGGTTCGTGGATTTCCGCACCGATTATGAAAAGCTCGATAAACTCGGCGATGACGCCCAGGTGACGTCTCTGTTTTTCAAGGATAAGGCCGTGAACCCTCAATCGCCTTCGGCTGTGACATCTCTCAATGCCAAAGCCCATGAAAAAGGGGTACAGAAGGTGGATATCAGCTGGACTTTGCCGCAAACGGACTATAGCGGCGCAGCTGCCAATGTAACAGGCGTGAAGGTATACCGCATAGGCACATCTGAGCCTATTGCCACGCTTGGCTCAGGGGATGTGTCGTTCACTGATGAAAACGCGCCCAACGGGTTCGTGACATATGAGGTGTTGCCGTTCAATGCCAGCGGCAACGGATTCCCGGCATTCGTGGAGGCTTTCTCCGGAACTGACATGCTGAACCAGGTACAGAACGTGTCGGTAAGCCTTGACGGACGCACTGCAACGCTGACTTGGGAAAGGCCGGTATCAACCGTAAACGGCGGATATGCAGACTTTGATGCAGTGACTTATAATGTATACCGGGTAATGGCTGGAAACGAGGAGGCTGTAGCCTCCGCAACCGCCAGCACCTCATTCTCGGAGACGATAGAGACCAACGGTTCGTTCAGCTATATAATCGAGCCTGTGTGTGCAGGGATAACCGGAATGCGGGCATCATCAGAAACGTTCATGCTTACGTCGACTGCTTCAATCCCCTATTCGACAAGTTTCGAGGATGACCAGGACGGCACACAGTGGACCATCATCAACAATTCGGCAAGGGGATGGGCCATCGTGGACAGCTACTACAAGCTTGAAGGTAAATATGCACAGGCGTCTACCGGCGGGTCGGCAGACAACGGAAACGACTGGCTGATTTCACCGGCGATACAGTTCAACAGCGGGCAGCATACGCTCACATTCTGCGCCAACGGGGCAAGCTACGACACCCACACAGTGGATGTGCTACTGGGTACGGAGAAGGACAACACCGAAAGCTTCACCATTAATATACATACAATCAACAATGAATATGCATATGACAAGGACGGCATTGACGGTGTTGCCGGATGGAAGGCTTACGAATGTGACTTCACTGTTCCGTCGGCAGGCGTATACCACCTTGCATTCCACAACAAAACCAAAACGACATATGCGAACTTCCGCCTTGACCGCGTGGCCATAAAGGCCAAGGACAATACCCAGTCGGGGGTCGATGAGACATTGGCGGCAGACGGCCGCCAGGCTACTGTGACAGTCAGCGGCAAGGATGTGTACGTCACTGCAGGCATAGCAATAGGCAGCATGGATGTCACCGACATGCGTGGCCAACGCAACCTGTCGGCCGCCGCAGCCGGAACTGAAACCGCCATCAGCTGTGCCCATCTGCCATCCGGCATATATGTGCTTACCATAAACTTCGAGGATGGCAGCCGCCAGTTCACTAAAATAGCCATCAGGTAGCCAATATCTGCCAATAAGTACATGCCGGGGGAATGTCCGCTAGGATATCCCCCCGGCTTTTATGTTGCACCTAAAGCGGAACGGATATTAAATTTTAGATTTCCATCATATTTTCGTAACTTTGAGGCACATTTTGGGGCAGTGTGCACACATACGCCCATACACATACGTAAATCACAATAAACCAACAATATAACCACTATGTTCAGAACCAATACATGCGGCGAGCTCCGTATCGCCGATGCCGGACGGGAGGTGACCCTGGCCGGATGGGTGCAGCGCACCCGCAAAATGGGTGGAATGACCTTTGTAGATGTCCGTGACCGTTACGGACTGACACAGGTTGTATTCAATGTGGAGCATGACGCCAACCTATGCGAAGCTGCCAACCACCTTGGCCGCGAGTTCGTGGTGCAGGTGACAGGGGTTGTGGCGGAACGTACCAGCAAGAATCCGAACCTGCCTACCGGTGACATAGAAATCATAGCCAATAACCTGACAGTGCTCAACCGCAGTGAAGTGCCCCCGTTCACAATCGAGGACGATACGGACGGCGGTGACGACCTGCGCATGAAATACCGCTATCTGGACCTGCGCCGCAGCCCAGTGCGCAAAAACCTTGAGCTACGCCACAAAATGACAATGGAAGTGCGCAGATACCTCGATTCCAAAGGATTCCTTGAAATCGAGACTCCAATGCTTGTTGGGTCAACGCCTGAAGGCGCGCGCGACTTTGTGGTGCCTTCACGCATGAACCAGGGTCAGTTCTACGCCCTACCCCAATCGCCACAGACATTGAAGCAATTGCTTATGGTGTCTGGCATGGACAGGTACTTCCAGATTGTAAAGTGTTTCCGCGATGAGGACCTGCGTGCGGACAGGCAGCCGGAATTCACTCAGATCGACTGCGAAATGTCGTTCGTGGAACAGGATGATGTGATAAATCTCTTTGAGGGAATGGCCGTACATCTGTTCAAGGAACTCCGCGGTGTCGAACTTACAACCCCATTCATCCGAATGCCTTGGGCTGATGCAATGAAATATTATGGCAGCGACAAGCCAGACCTGAGGTTCGGCATGCGCTTCGTGGAACTTATGGACATCATGAAGGGCCACGGCTTCGGGGTGTTCGACAATGCCGAATATATCGGCGGTATCTGCGCCAAGGGTGCGGCCTCATATACCCGCAAGCAGCTTGATGCGCTCACTGAATATGTCCGCCGTCCTCAGATAGGCGCAAAGGGCATGGTGTATGCGCGCGTGGAAGCCGACGGGACTGTAAAGTCGTCTGTCGACAAATTCTATACACAGGACGTGCTACAGAAGATGAAGGAAGCGTTCGCTGCCGAACCAGGCGACCTTATCCTCATATTAAGCGGGGAAGATACGATGAAGACCCGCAAGCAACTGTGCGAGCTGCGTCTTGAAATGGGACGCCAGCTCGGATTGCGCGACAAAAATAAATTCGCCTGCCTATGGGTTGTGGATTTCCCTATGTTTGAATGGAGCGACGAGGAACAGCGCCTGATGGCTATGCACCACCCGTTCACACATCCAAAGGATGAAGACATACCTCTGCTCGATACAGATCCGGCTGCAGTGCGCGCCGATGCTTACGACATGGTGATAAACGGCGTTGAAGTAGGAGGCGGATCAATCCGTATACATGACAGCGGCCTACAGGCAAAAATGTTTGAGATATTGGGCTTTACACCGGAAAAGGCACAAGAGCAGTTCGGCTTCCTTATGAACGCATTCAAATTTGGCGCACCTCCTCACGGCGGACTCGCATATGGTCTTGACCGATGGGTGTCACTGTTCGCAGGCCTCGACAGTATCCGCGACTGCATCGCTTTCCCGAAGAACAATTCCGGTCGCGATGTTATGCTGGATGCACCGGCATTCCTGGACCAGAAACAGCTTGACGAGCTGTCAATCGCCATTGTCGCACATGAAGAAAATGCCGATGGCAAGTAACCGAGAAATAACAGACTGCATCGAATCAATTGCCCCTCTGCACTACCAGGAAGAATGGGACAACTCCGGATACCAGCTGGGAGATCCCTCTGAACACTGTACAGGTGTAATGGTATGTGTAGACGCCACAGAAGACATTGTGTCGGAAGCGGCGGCCAAAGGCTGCAACCTGATTATAGCACACCATCCGCTTATGTTCCGCGGAGTCAAGCAGATACTTGGACGCAACCGTGTGGAGAGAGTGATCGCCCACGCGTTGCGCCTAGGTGTCACCATATATTCATGCCATACCTCCATCGACAATGCCCCAAATGGCGTTTCATGGTCGATGGCAAATATGTTGGGCGCGCATCCAGTCAAGATACTGTCGCCGTCACACGATGGTGTAACAGGCTGTGGCATAGTGGCCGACCTAGATAGCGGAATGACCGCCGGACAACTGGTGGAATTGGCAAAAGCCTCATTCGGTTCACCCGTGGCCAGGTGTTCTTGCCCTCCGCCGGCTGATATGACGATAAAGCGCGTTGCAATGTGTGGAGGCGCAGGAAGCGACTTCATACCGCAAGCAATAGCTTTAGGTGCACAGGCGTATATAACATCGGATACCAAACTCAATTTCTTCCTGGACCATTGCGATGACATATTCATCATCGACTTAGGCCATTATGAGACTGAAAAGTGTACAAAAGAGTTATTTTGTCGCGCTATTACAGAAAAATTTCCTAACTTTGCAGTCTATTATCCCGAGAACGAAACCAACCCAATCCACTATTTGTAATACATGGCTACAGATAAGAATACATCAGAGCCCCTTAGCGTTGAGCAGCGTCTGAAATCTCTATATGAATTGCAGACCATCCTCAGCGAAATTGACCGCATAAAGACTATCCGCGGCGAACTCCCTCTGGAAGTAAAAGACCTTGAGGACAATATCGAGGGCCTCAAAACCCGTATTGACAACTACACCCGTGAGATAGACGAGCTGCATATAAAGCTCGTTACCGAAAAGGAGAAAATCAATGAGGCTGAGTCCAAAATCGCCAGATATAAGGAACAGCTTGACAATGTGCGTAACAACCGCGAATTTGATCTCCTTTCCAAGGAAGTGGAATTCCAGACACTTGAAATCGAACTGTGCGAAAAACACATAAACGACTTCAACCGTGCCATTGAAAACAAGACCGCTGATATAGAGGCTACCCGCGAATCGCTCAGCGATCACGAACACATCCTTCAGGAAAAAAAATCGGAACTTGATGAAATCGTGTCCGAGACACGGCAGGAAGAGGAATCGCTCCGCGAAAAAGCCAAATCTCTTGAACCTCGGATAGACACGCGTACATTAGCCGCATTCAAGCGTATCCGCAAAAACGCCCGTAACGGCCTCGGCATTGTATATATCCAACGTAATGCCTGCGGCGGCTGCTTCAACCGCATCCCTCCGCAAAAACAGATGGAAATAAAGATGCACAAGAAAGTGATCGTCTGTGAATACTGCGGACGCATCATGATTGATCCAGAATTGGCCGGCGTTACACTAGCTCCCGGCGAAAAATAATCAGGAAACACTATAAAAAGGAAGCGGATGCAATGCATCCGCTTCCTTTTTATACATTGTATCTATCTACGGATGAACCACAATACACATCCAAGATGGTAACAAAAACAGCCACAATCTGATATACAGATACACATAATATACCTATTTTTAGGTATTGCCAGAGGGATATGGCTGTTGTAATTTTGCAGTGTATTAAAATATACGATGCCACTAAATGAGTTTATTATTATACGTCTTGACCTGAATGTAATCTGTTTTTGGTCTACGTAAGCGCAATTCACCCGTCAGAAAGTTCGTGAGAATCTTCTGGCGGGTGAGTGGCAATTTCTGTCATTTCCGCAAATGGGAACTTTATTATTTCATGAGAACTTTGTGCCTCTCGTTTCCTTTTACAATAATGTATATTCCGGGAGAAAGCCTGTCGGATTTGCGGACAACCGTCCCCATCATATTGTAGACAACAGTTTCCGCAGAATTTCCGTTATCCGATATAATACCATCCAATCCAGATGTCATGTCCGAGACTTCCACCGTGAGATAAGCCGACTCAACACCCCTTTGTGGAGTAGCAACCGTAAAGATCTGTTTGCCTTTGCGTAGCGGAGTCACCTTCAAAGCAACGTGTCCGTCGGCCACATCGGTAATTTCCACATCGGCGACAGCGCCATCGGCATCACTGGTTTCAAAGGCTGATGCCACAATGAAGTTCTTGTTTATACCATCGTGCCAGGGAGTCACAGGCAGAAAGGCCATCGCGGACTCGTTTTCCAGCGTCACATTTGCCGAGCCGATGGATTCAATCATGGGATATACGTTGAATTCCTCGCGGAGACGCGAATAGCGATCCCAAGCCTTCGGCTGAACATAGAAATCAGTGGTGGTGGAAAGCCCCTGGGCTATAAGGGATACATGTTCAAACAAAGGCTCCTCTCCATGTATGATTATCTGCCCCAAAGTGGATGTACAGAAGGCGAAAGCATTGACACCGATGCCGGTAACTGATGCCGGGATTTCCACGGACAACAACTCAGATGACGCCATAAATGTCTCAGGCGCAATATGGGTTACACTAAATGTAGTGCCATTCAATGTGATATGCGAAGGTATCAACAGATGCCCAGTGTATTCTTTTCCTTGACTATTGATGACCTCAACTTCATCCACCGATATTGGCTTATAGCTAATCCCGTCAACATTTCCGAGCACTTTGACTGTCTTTAAGCCAGAAACTCGTTTGCCGTTGTTGGTATAGGCGGCATCATATATTCCAAAGGGCAGGTCTACGGTGACAAGTCGTCCGGTATCAAAGTATATCGCCGTAGAGGACCCCTCAATGAATTTTTCTCCAAGACCATAACTGTGTAGTATCTTGTCGGTTCCGTGTTCGTAGAAGGAAATTGCGAGCCTGACCCTTTGTGATTCCGTGCATTCTACCAGCGGTGTCCAAAGCCAGTATCCTGCTGTCAGAATGTCAGGGACACTGGATATGTTGCTGACATACAAATTGCCTTTATTCAAATCATCATTCTCCGGGGCGATAACAGACATAGAAATGCCTCCATCATCAAGCCTGAGCCCATTCTGCGTGCGAATCTTCAGCATATACGTCCCTGGTTCTATTGGACTGCCATCGCTCTTGCCAAGATTAAGACTACTTATATTACCGAAGTTCGATCCACTGTATACGGAGAATGTGGCTGGGGCAGATGTCGAGAGCGCAGTTCCGTTTTCATCAAGGATGTCAACGAATACGTTGCCCGACCAGTCGCGGCTCATTTCATTCACAAGCCATAATTCCACTGAAACCGGACTTCCTGAATAGCATCTGTCCGGCAATTTCACATCAGCGAGGAACAGATCGGATTTTGCGGTGATGGCGAATGAATAGTTGCCAGCGGCATCAATTGTCAGTGAGAGATATTTCGGCATCTCATTGTACGGCGTTGCTTTATACCACTCATCTTGCCTGTCAAAATGATATCCAAAATAGAAACGGTATGTACCGGGCTTAAGCCCAAGTTCCGATATCCAATCTGGACTGTAGTTTTCTAAATGTGGTGTTGTATGTGATGTCAGGTTATTAATCGCATTAAAAAAATTCCTGGTTTTCAACACATTTTCATCCTCGTCCGTAATGATAGCACCAACCATGACATCCTCGATGAAAGCCGTGGCTGAGTAAATGATATTGAGTGTGTTGTCATCATTAGGCGAGATAGAACCTAGGACTTCTGGCGTCACTTCGGGAAACCATCCCGGTGTAGCCCCTTGCGGCACGCACACGCACATCTCCTGATCCGGAGTGTAATTCATATCATCTGATGGATTCAATGTCGACAGCCGAAACCATCCATCATACCGACCTCCCCAGCCCCAGTTTAAGTGGTATAGTCCATAACTTTTGTAGCCATCGATTACATAGGCGTGGCCACCACCGGCATACCACACAGGACGTCCGAGAGATAACTCGGTATAGATTATCCGTTCCCAGTCAACCTGGGTATATTTACTATCCTTTCTCTTACAATAGCGTGTATTGTCATAGTCAAACCCGAACATACCTATCAATGCCTTATTGACTGCATCTGTGCTCATGGTGCTACTACTTGAGGGATGGTAGTATGTATTCACCGCCAGTCCGCATGCCAGCATCAGCTTGGAAACTTCTTTATTTGCCTTGATTTTCTCCGGAGTAAGATTAAGATTGTCACACTTGTCCGGCATTATCGAAAAGTCAAACGAAGTGTTGGCATAATCAAATTTTATTTCATCGCCACGGTCATCAGTCCCCCACGTTTTTGAGCCGCGACCTTTGTAATAGCCTATAGCTTTAATCACCTGGGCCAAAGCGGTCGGCACACAGCCTGTAACACATCTTGCGCCAAACCGATAAGGACACATATCGTTGTATGGAGAGTTTTGATTCCACTGGGTGGTCATAATCTGAGGAATATTATCCCACTGTTTGTACAAGTCAGACAGTGTACCTTTATCATCTGCACATTCTGCGGCTTTCGATGATAGACCGGAGTCCATAGAGTCCATATAAGATATATACTTTTTAACCGCATGTGTATATGATTCCATCAGCCATTTTAATCCCGGAGGCACTGAATCTGTATCAAATGTGCCAGATTCGACATAGCCCAGAACCGCATCCATGCGGTCATCTCCGGCAGCTATTAAGAAACCGCCTGTGCCGCGGTTGAACACGTATATCTCAGGGGTAGCACTGATGAGGGTATAAGTTGCCAGCCGCGACTGCCCTGGGACATTGTGCCGCATCCTATCTGTTGAATCGATAAATGTCTTGGCACGGGCCAAGGCCTCATCTGCAGAAAGGCTGCGGGCATGGAGCTGCCACGGATTACACACAATTGCCAACAACATTATAGCGGTACTTACAAGAAAGCTACATTTTGTTTTTTGTCTTTGTCGTAACATGGATTATTTACTTTGGAGCTGATTTGTGAAATTCTTGGTATTCAAGGACATGCTTATGTATACGCTTCCCAAAATATCTTTACCCAGTCTTACCCACTTAACTGGGCGATACGGATGGCTGGGCTACTATCACAAAGGTAACTATAATATCTTATATTCGCTTACAGTTCACCGGAAAAACCTTAATACCACATTCCCAATCATTGTCCTAACAACAGATATGCCATAAACCGCCCCGGGAGTGACCGCAGCAGCCGCATTACGCTTGCTTGTGTAGAGAAATATTTAAATTTATTCTGTGTGCTTGGCTAATTTTATTAACTTTGCAAAGTTTTGACATTTAATCATTATCAATTTTTCCTATGCTAAAGCAGATACTATCGATCGCCGGACGTCCCGGCCTCTATAAGCTCGTGAACCAGGGCAAGAATATGCTTATCGTAGAATCGCTTATGACGGGTAAACGAACCCCGGCTTATGCACGCGACAAAGTGATATCCCTAGGTGACATATCAATCTATACCGTTGACGAAGATGTCCCGTTGGCAAATGTGCTTCAGTCTATAAAAGATAAAAATGAAGGCAAGAAGGTGGATATGGATTCCATTGGAGACATACGTGAATATTTTGCGACTGTTCTGCCTGAATTTGACGATGAGCGCGTACATACAAGTGACATCAAGAAAGTATTCGCTTGGTACAACCAACTCGTGGACGCAGGTGAAGACTCTTTCATTGATGAAGAGGATGAATCCGAGGAAAATAAGAATGAGGCCTGATAAATAAGGCTGTACTCTCATACATGCGATGCCGATGACAGCTCTGTCGCCGGCATCGCTATTTTTTAGGACATTTTCCTATCTTTTGCCCATTAGGCTTTAATGCAAAAAATCACAAAAGGTCTAAAATGTCGTCGGGATCGCTGACAATGTGATCAGCATATGTTTCGCGCAATTCCTTTTCAGGGCGGAATCCCCATGTGACACCCACTGACATTACGCATGCACGGCGTGCAGTCTCCATATCGACACCGGAATCACCTACATAAAGGACATCGGACTTGGGTGTCGGCCTCTCAGCAAGTATGCCGAATATCACCGAAGGGTCTGGCTTAACGGGTACACCCTCAACCTGCCCACATATGGATACCCATTCTGTATCCGGAAAGAAATGCCCTATCAAACGCGTAACTGCTGCCTGGTACTTATTTGATGCCACGGCCATGTCTATGCCCCGTGCCTTCAACTCCCCTATGAGTTCCGGAATTCCAGTATATGGAATTGTGGCATCATAAAGATGCTTATCATAGTACCGCATGAAGTCATTACGCAGCCTCATTACATTTGAGGAAGAACGTGCATCTTCGGGAAGCGCGCGCTCGATAAGTTTTGATACACCGTTGCCTACAAACATCGGATAGCTGGATAGGTTATGGGTGGGATAACCGTTTTCACGGAGCGCGTGGTTGGTGGCGTTTCCAAGGTCTTCGATGGTGTTGAGCAGCGTGCCGTCAAGATCAAATATTACTAGCTGTTTCATTGTCTGTAAATTTATTAGAATGGATATCCTACAGCAAAATGGAATGTGGCATCACGATGCCAACGTGGATTAAGCAGCGGCCATGACTCTTGCCCACGTGCCGGATTATACGCTTTCAAGCCTAGATCGAAACGCAGAAGGAAGTATGTGAAATCGAGCCTTAGGCCTGCCCCATAGGACATGGCTATCTGCTTGTAGAATTCATTGAACTTGAACATGCCTCCAGGCTGGTTTTCGTAATTGTGTACTGTCCATATATTGCCAGCATCTATAAACAGTGCCCCCTCGAGCACCCAAAAAAGTTTTGCGCGGTATTCCGCACTAAGAATCAGACTTATGTCCCCACATTGGTTTATAAAATTGGACATTGATTTTTTTGAATCGTAACAGCCTGGGCCAAGAGTACGCACACCCCACCCTCTCACTCCGTTAGCCCCACCTGCATAGAAGCGCTTCTCGAAGGGCATCATTCGGGAATTGCCATATGGATATGCGATACCGAAAGCCCCACGTAAGCCTAATGCGTTACGGTCGTTGAAATTGCGCGTATATGTATATTCAAATTCCCCTTTAACATATTGTGAATACTGTATGCCAAATATGTGATATGTACCATCGTGACGGCGCTGGTCAAACATTCCGGATATGGCATATAGCAAGTTGCCGGCTGTCTCGACTGAAGCGCGAAGGGTGAATATTGATGGCTGTATGGCGAAATTGTTTATGGTGGCGGTCGGAGTCCGACGATTTGTACGGTACAGTGTATATCCCATCCTCATGATGAAGTGGTCTTCGTAACTGTACCGCAAGAGTGGGTTTGCAGGTGCGATAGAATCGAGGAAATTGAGGGTGGATTTTGGCAGATATACATAGTTGATGTCTATCATATCATAAGTATGGCGCGTAAGTTTATGCCCAGAATAGCGGTTCATCCTATATTTCCACGCCGCACCGGCTATGATACGTGTATATTCCGGACGCTCCTGATAGTTACCAGAAATGGAGAACTCAGTGTTTGCCTTCATCCTCTGCTTGAATGACCTTGTCAGAAACGGGGCTTTGACTTTTGGAAAAGTGATTGACACTTCACCGGCAAATTCAGTATAACGGTTATTTATCAAGCCATTGATATTTCCTGAAAGGCTTTCGTAGGATGTACGCAATTTTGCGGAAAGCAGTTCGGAGCCACGTGCAAGATTACGATGCTGGTATGTCAGTCCTATACCAAAGCCGAGGTCGCCTTCAGAGTTTGTCCCTTCAAGCTCTATAGCAACAGACTGTTTCCTTGCCCGGGACAGAAGTATGTAGGCGTCAAGCCACTTCTTGCCATCGTCAGATGTAACCGGCCGCATGCGTATGTTTATATAATTAAGGATGCCCATCTGAGATAGGGCCTGGTATGTGCGGTCAAGCTGCCTGGAATCGTATGTGCTTCCGGGAACAATGAAGCATTTTTCCTCAAGTGCGGATGGGCGTATATAATGGTCGCTCCCATACAATACGGTTATACCGTTATAACGGACAGTATCCTGACGTCCGAAATCAAAATCATTCCCTGCCGCCGCAGCATTGTAGTCAGTGACAAATATAACATTACGTACATTGTAGGAATAGTGTCTATGCTGGGCGGCAACGGTATCTGTGACAGATGACTTTTTCGGAGGCCTTATATGCAAGGTAAGGGCCACGTCTTTTTCTCCGCGCGCCGTGTCGGCCGTGAATACGATGTATTCTTTATTGAATTCGTAATATCCTTTATTATGCAGCCTCCGTGTGATAGCCGTGCGTTCCATATCAAGGACTTCCCGGTCAAGATTGCCTCCTACGTTGATTAGGAAGTGTGAAGAGTCGGCCATTACAATATTCCTTACCACCGTATCGGGTATATCGTAACTTACTGAAGATATCACGTGCGGCTTACCTGTGGTGATAGTATATATGACATCCATCCTTTTTTTACCGGCAGGGATTGTATCTATCCCTACATGCGCATCCATATATCCACGGTTGACCAGCGACCGATGCAACTGTGATGCCGACGCCTGGGTCAGTACAGGGCTGAAGATAACAGGGGGCTGGCCAAGTCGCTGCAACCATCTGTTATACCATTTTGCAGTGTCACGTCCTGAAAGACTATATGTGGCGAGCTGCAATTTTGCAAATCCAAGCACTTCATGGTTGGGTCTTTGGCGCAGGTATCCCATAAGGGAGCCGGGCGATATCCCACTGTTGTCAGATACCCTAATCTTTACATCATCAAGAAGATATTCGCCTTCCGGGACATGCTTTACCGTACTACAGCTACATATGCAGACTATAGCCACCAACAGGACAAGTATTCTACCCTTAGTACTGAATTCCATCTTCTTGTTTTACAATACAAAGGTACAAATTTTTTTTAAGGGCCATAAGTTTTGGACACCTTATATGACAGGACGGATACGGCGTGACGGGTGGCTGTTAATGATCAACGGTACATTTTCAACCGTGACATTACTGGTGTCCAACCCAAGTGCCTTCACATCTGATATACCGATCTTGCTTATTATTGAATATATGCGCATAAACATCCTGTCACGTCCGCTACAACTGCTTGATGGAGAGAATATCCTATGTATTATTATAAACCGGAAATCGCCGGGAATGCCATGACGCTTCAATGAGGGATATACACTGGTAAGATCTAGATACCCCAACTTGACAAGGTCCTCCACTATCTGGCGCAAGTATACCCCAAGCTGTGGCTGGATGCGAAAACCTATACGTAGGGTTATACGGAACAGCGTTCCAGGAATGATAATTTCCGGTGAATATTCCAACGTATCGGGTGCATCTGTATATTCAACATATAATATCCAATAGTGGTCGGCCCTCTTTGGCTGTTTGTTTATTATTGAATACATCAGCTTGCTCTCAACAACGCCGCTTTTTGGCGACTTACTTATATACACTACATTAGATGCATATTTAGGAATATCGGAATCCGCCTTTATGTCAGAGATTATATCAAGGTACCGGCCTATCTTATGATATTCGATATATTTTGTACGGATTATCCTTGCATGACGCCATGCCAGCATCAAGGCGCATATTATTCCTGCCAAAAGCACCGTATACCAGCCTCCATGCATGAACTTGAATATATTGGCGGTAAAAAACGCGCCTTCAACCACAATGAATACTGTCAGGAAGAGAATTACAAGCCATAAGGGTGTGCCCTTATGACGCAGGTATAACCCAAGCAGCAATGTGGTCATAATCATGGTGACCGTTATTGCCAGGCCATAGGCTGCCTCCATATGCGACGATGTCTGGAATAGCAATACGGTAACGATACAACCGACATAAAGGAACATATTTATCAATGGGATATAGAGCTGACCTTTTAATGTACTTGGATATTTAATCCTTTGACGCGGCCAAAAGTCAAGGCTCATAGCCTCACTGAAGATCGTGAACGACCCACTCAAAAGAGCCTGGCTCGCGATGATCGCCGCTATTGTGGACATAAGTATGCCTATCGGGATAAACCCTTGTGGCATTATGCCATAAAACGGATTGCCTCCGACATGCATGCCCCTTTCTTGCATACCTATTATCCATGCACCCTGCCCAAGATAATTAAGTATCAACATTATCTTGACGAAAAGCCATGAATATGTAATGTTCATCCGCCCGCAATGCCCAAGATCGGAATATAGCGCTTCCGCGCCAGTGGTACATAAAAATACAGCGCCCAGCACCAGAAACCATGCAGGATCATCAATTAACAGGCTAACAGCATAATATGGATTGAACGCCTTTAATATACCTGTATAAACCCCTATATTAATACAGCCCAATACCCCCAGCATAATAAACCATAATAACATTACCGGACCAAAACAACGTCCGATCACTTTTGTGCCAAACTGTTGGACAGCAAATATCATCGTTATTACAATAAGCACGACAGGCAACACAGGCGCACCTGAGTCCAATTCTTGCAAGCCTTCTATTGCGGATGTGACAGTCATTGCAGGGGTAATGACGCCATCGGCGACCAAAGCGGCCGCCCCCACAGCGGCAAGTATATAAATCCATTTATATTTCAACCGCTTTATTAGCGAATATAACGCCAATATGCCTCCCTCTCCTTTATTATCAGCCCTAAGAGCTATCAATACGTATTTTACTGTAGTCTGGAGCGTGAGAGTCCATATTATACATGATACAGCCCCTATTATATAGTCACTGCTATAATTGTCACGGGCATTTATAATAGCATTCATCACGTAGAGTGGCGATGTGCCAATATCCCCGAAAACGATTCCGATTGTCATAAGCAATGCAATAGCAGTCACTTTATGCTTATTAGATACACCAGATGCCATAATGCTTGAATTTTCGATATTAGTTCTCTATGAAAAGAACGGTACATGCACACAAATAGTTTCCCACGTAGAAAAAAACCGAGCGACAAGTTGTTAATAAATATTAATAACAAATAGCCGTTTAAACCTTTTGCCCATTATCCCGTCTTAATTTTAGAACGCTTCAAAAAAGATACAGTTATAAACGATTTTGTAATACTCAAGTAATAGACTGGCTTTTGATTAAATAGAGATAGCCCCGACTCGCGAAGAATCGGGGCTTATTTTTATTATCAGCTTATATTAATCAGTTAAGGACTTTGAAGCCCGCGTCTTTTAGATTCTGGCGCAAAGTATCTATATGCTCCCTATTGAGGGTCTCCAGTTCAAAGCGCACAGTACATCCATTTATTTCTGTAGATGTGTTTATACGTTCGTGCGTTACAGAAAGCACATTACCTCCTGAACGTCCTATTACGCTACAAACTTCTGCCAACTGTCCTGGTTTGTCAACAAGGTCTATAATAAACGTATAGTTACGTCCTGACGTCGCCATCCCCCGATTTATGACCCGCTTCAGGGTGTTCACGTCTATATTCCCGCCAGAGACAAGGCATACTACCTTCTTCCCCTTTATCGGCAGCTTATCAAACATGGCAGCAGCGACCGAAACAGCCCCTGCTCCTTCCGACACAATCTTCTGCTTTTCCAGCAATGCCAAAATTGCAGCTGCAATCTCATCGTCGCTAACCACCACCACCTGGTCGACATAACGGTTACACATATCGAATGTATTAACCCCCGGCTCTTTCACCGCAATGCCATCCGCAATTGTGGACACATTATGGAGATGCCTTATCTTACCTTCCTGCAGCGATGTAGCCATAGACGGCGCACCGGATGACTGCACTCCATATACCTTGACATCAGGACGTAGCGTCTTTATGGCAAATGCCACGCCTGAAATCAGACCGCCACCGCCGATGGGCACAACGACAGCCTCCACGTCTGGCATATCCTGCAATATTTCAAGGCCGATTGTCCCTTGCCCCGCAATAACCTTAGGGTCATCGAACGGATGGACAAACGTATAGCCATGCTTTTGCTGCAGCTCCACAGCTTTTGCATACGCGTCATCGTATACGCCAGGTACAAGGCATACTTCTGCACCATAACCACGTGTAGCCTCTATCTTTGAAAGCGGTGCACCGGCAGGAAGACATATCAACGACCGTATGCCGTTATGCGTAGCCGCAAGCGCCACACCCTGGGCATGGTTTCCTGCAGAACACGCTATGACCCCTTTTGCCTTTTCCTCCTCTGTCAACTGTGATATCTTATAATATGCCCCCCTGAGCTTGAAAGCCCCTGTAAGTTGCAGGCATTCCGGCTTTATATATATGTCGACATCCGGATTAAGTTTCGGTGCACGTATCAACCCTGTATGACGCACCACACCTTTCAGCACCTCGGCGGCGTGATAGATTTCATTAATTTCTAACATTTGACGGAGAATTATGGTATTGACTTATTAGTCCACGCACATCTGCTCAAGAGCACAGGCAAGCTGATCGGGACATGACGTATGTTTATTGCCACAATGTATACCCTTAAGGCGTTCAATGACATCCTCAACCTTCATTCCTGCGACCAGACGCCCTATTCCTTGAAGGTTGCCATTGCAACCGCCCTCAAAAGAAACCCCGTTTACAATATGTGTCTCAGGGTCAAAATCGATGTCGATCAACCGGGAACAAGTACCCAATGTGTGATATTGCACTTTCATATTAAACGATGATAGTGATATGAAGTGTGCTCGAAGCGGGACTCGAACCCGCACAGCTGCAATAGCCAAAGGATTTTAAGTCCTTCGTGTCTACCATTCCACCATTCGAGCATGGCATATCATAGACAAGCCATGTGCACAAATTTGCCGCAAATATACGATTTTTTTCCTATCGTCACAACCATATACGTTATTTTTACAAAAAACGTCTTCAAAAATGCAATAATCAAAATAATTCTACAAAAAAATCCACAAACTATTTGCACAATCCCAGAAAAAGCCTTAAATTTGCACTCGCAAACACGGAAAGTCTTCCGCATAGGTCCTATAGCTCAGTTGGTCAGAGCACCTGACTCATAATCAGGGAGTCCTTGGTTCAAGCCCAAGTGGGACCACC
>VSPW01000139.1 GCA_009775535.1 Muribaculaceae bacterium | reverse complement strand
CGATAGGGCTATGAACCGCAATAATACTATAAACATACAGGCTACGGTAACCGAGGCCGGTAATGTTTTCTGGGCTTTGTGGGAGGCTTGCGGAAAGAAAGGGGAGAAGGAGCTTTTCGGCAATCCGTTTTCACAGTTCATAAAGGGTACGGCGCAGGTGGTCTACGGCCGGCGTCTTGGCGGCAGCCATTGGCTGATGTCGAGGGTGATGGTCGGTGCTGCGCATGCTTACGGAAACTCTTCGCAGGTGCCGTATTCCGAGCAGTTCTACTGCGGCGGGGCAAATTCGGTGAGGGCTTTTACCGTAAGGTCGCTGGGCCCTGGTAGCTACCATACTCCAGGAAAATCGGCCAACGATTATTTCGACCAGACGGGTACATTCAAGTTTGAGGCCAATATCGAATACCGGTTTCCGATACTCGGACCGCTTCACGGGGCGGTGTTTATGGATGCGGGGAATGTATGGCTGCTAAAGGACGATCCGCAGCGTCCGGGAGGTACTCTTAAGGCGTCATCATTCCTGCGTGAGCTGGCTTTGGGCACAGGAGCAGGTCTGCGTTTTGACATAGGGATGCTGGTGGTACGTGCCGACCTGGGTATAGGCATACATGCGCCGTATGATACTGGCCGCAGCGGGTATTACAACATGACGTCATTCAAAAACTCCTTGGCGTTCCATCTTGCTATAGGGTATCCTTTCTGACCGGAAGCACGGTCAGTATTCCACGTGGCTGGCGCTTATGTCGTGGCCGAGGAATATCGTGGCGGCAGCCGAAAATTTGTCGGGGTGTTCGCTTGTCAGGAACTGGGTGGTGGCGTTGCGGGTAAGCCTTGATTCCATTTCAGGATGGCGGTCCAGGTATCCAAACAGGCTTGATGCCACGATCTCGCCTTGGGTGAGTATTTTGGCAGACTTGGGCACGTTTTCACGTATCTTGTCCAGCAGCAGGGGGTAGTGGGTGCATGCCAGTACTACGGTGTCTATATCAGGATCGGTACGGAACAATGCGCTTGTCTCTTGCCTTACAAAGTAGTCTGCCCCGGGGCTAGATGCTTCCCCGTTCTCGACCAGCGGGACCCACATGGGGCATGCGTGTGTGCTGGCTGTGAATTCAGGCCACAGTTTGGCTATCTCAATGTCATATGAGCGTGAGTTTATGGTGCCCGGCGTACCTAGTATGCCTATATGCCCGTTTAGGGTGTGTGTGCCCAGGGCTTCTACTGTAGGCCGTATCACACCGAGCACGCGCCTGGTGGGATCTAGCTTTTCCAGGTCGCATTGCTGTATGGTGCGCAACGCTTTTGCCGAAGCTGTGTTGCAGGCCAGTATCACGAGCGGGCATCCCTGCCCGAACAGGTATTTGACGGCTTCGAGCGTGAAGCGGTATACGACATCGAAAGAGCGTGTGCCGTATGGTGCACGGGCATTGTCGCCCAGGTACATGTAATCGTACCCGGGCAACAGTCGCCGTACATCGCGCAATATTGTCAGGCCTCCGTATCCGGAATCGAATACGCCTATTGGGCCTGTCTGCGGTCGGTGGGTCATATGCGTGCCTTGATGGCTTCTGTATCCTGCTCGTAGCCTGGTTTTTCAAGGAGGGCGAACATGTTACGTTTGTAGTCCTCCACACCGGGCTGGTTGAACGGGTTGACCCCAAGCAAGTAGCCGCTTATTCCGCATGCCTTTTCAAAGAAGTAGATGAGCTGTCCCAGGTATCTTTCTTCGAGGGCGGGTATTGTGATTCTCATGTTAGGCACTCCTCCGTCCACATGGGCGATGCGTGTGCCTAGTTCGGCCATCTTGTTCACCTGGTCCACATGCTTGCCGGCTATGTAGTTAAGCCCGTCCAGGTTGTCGTCGTCGGCCGGTATGATTACGCTGTGGCGTGTGCTGTCCACAGATATCACGGTCTCGAAGATTGTGCGCTCTCCGTCCTGTATCCATTGTCCCATGGAGTGTAGGTCTGTGGAGTTGTCGACGGCTGCAGGGAATATGCCTTTATGGTCTTTGCCTTCGCTTTCGCCATACAGCTGTTTCCACCATTCCCCGAAGAAGTGGAGCTTGGGGTTGTAGTTTACCAGGATCTCTGTCTTCTTGCCTGCGCGGTAGAGTGCGTTTCGCGTTGCGGCATATAGTGCTGATGGGTTCTCGAGGTTTGGCTCGAGGGTTGCTTTCTGCATTTCGCGTGCGCCGTTAACGAGGGCCTCGATGTCGTATCCGGCTACTGCGATAGGCAGTAGGCCTACTGGTGTCAGTACCGAGAAACGTCCGCCTACGCTGTCCTCAATGACGAATGTCTTGTATCCTTCCTCTGTGGCCAGCTGGCGAAGGGCGCCGCGTTTTGCGTCGGTGATGGCAACTATGCGCTTTGAAGCCTCTGCTTTTCCCATCTGCCTTTCAAGTTGTTCCTTAAGGAGGCGGAATGCGATTGCAGGTTCGGTGGTGGTGCCTGATTTTGATATGACGATTATGCCGAAGCGTTTGTCGGCCAGATACTGCTGTAGTTCGTAAAGATAGTCCTCTCCGATATTCTGTCCGGCGAACAGGACTTTTGGGGCTTCAGACGAGCTGATGTAGGCGTCGAAAGAATTGTTCAGGGCTTCAATTACGGCTTTTGCCCCCAGGTAGCTGCCTCCGATGCCGATGGCTACTACTGTGTCGCAGTTTGCGCGGAGTGTCTCTGCTGATGATTTAAGGTCGGCAAGCAGTCCGGAATCGATGCGCGACGGTAGGTCGAGCCATCCGATATAGTCGTTGCCCAGGCCTGTGCCGTTATGGAGTTTTGACAGTCCGTCAGCCACTTCTGGCAGGAGGGCTTCAATTTGCTCACGGCCGATATTGCCGAGTGCATGCTTGATGTTTACTTCGATGTGTTTCATGTCTTTTTATATGAGGGTTTGTTGGTTTTCCTAGATTATTGCAGCATGTTAATCAGGGTTGATGATATGGTCATGTATATCACCATGCCGATTATGTCGTTTGTTATCGAAATGAATGGCCCTGTGGCAAGTGCGGGGTCAATCTTGAACCGTTCCAGTGTCAGTGGGACAAATGTGCCGAATATTGATGCGAATATCACCACGGCGAACAGTGAGAATGATACGGCTAGGGTCGTTACCTGGTTAGGGCCGAGGGAAAAGCAGTTGTACATGAATACCAGCAGCGATATTGTCAGGGCGTTCAGCAGGCCGACACCGACTTCTTTCATTATCTGCCGTGCAGAGCTTTTGATGTCAAGAGAGCCGTTTGCGAGTCCTTGTACGACTATGGCCGATGACTGGATGCCGACATTTCCGCCAGTGCCGCCGATAAGCGGTATGAAAAGCGCCATCGCGGGGTTTGTGGCGAATCCTGTTTCAAAGTTCCCGAGGATTAGGGAGTTGCCGATCCCGCCGATAACGCCTATCAGAAGCCATGGCAGCCTGGACCGTGTCTGCTTTAGCAATGAGTCGTTGCTTTCCACATCGGATGAGAGGCCTGATGCCAGCTGATAGTCGCGTTCGCTCGATTCTCTCACCTGGTCCATTACATCGTCGACTGTTATGCGTCCGAGCAGCCGCCCGATGGAGTCTACAACAGGCATTGCCACAAGGTCGTATTTTTCAAAGTCGAGCGCAACCTCGTCGATAGGAGTGTCGGCCTTGACGCTTACCGGGTCGACTTCCATCACGTGTTTTATCTTAGATACCGAAGGGTGGGTTATCATCTTTTTCAACGGGAATACGCCGCGTAGTTTATAGTCGTCGTCAACTACGTATACATAGTATATCTCGTCCATGTCCTCTGCCTGCATCCGCATTTGCTTGATGCATTCTGGCATGCTCCAGTTCTCGTTCACTACGATCATTTCTGTGCCCATGAGGCCGCCGGCGGTGTCCTCATCATATTTAAGCAGGTCGATGATGTCTCCGGCCTGCTCCACATCGTCGATATGGGCCAGGATCTCGTCGCGCTCTTCCTCGTCGAGCTGCTGGATGATGTCGACGGCGTCGTCTGTGTCGAGGTGGTCGATCTGTTTGGCGATCTCCTCGGCAGGCATGTCGTTGAGCAGCTTGAGCCGGTCATCCTCGTCAAGTTCCATAAGGACATCGGCTGCGGTGTCCTCGTCGAGGAGCTTGAACAGGAATTCGGCCTCATCCAGCTCCAGTTCCTGGTAGAGCTCGGCTATGTCGGCAGGGTGTAGCTCGGACAGTTCCTTGCGGGCGAGTTCCACATCGCCTTGCTGTATTATGTTGCGGATGTGTCCGAGATATTCGGGGGTGTATTCTTTCATTGTTCCCGTTTGCGTATTGAGCTGACCATGTCGGTAAGGTCAACGAATTGTTCTACACTCAGTTGTTCTGGCCGCATGGACAGTAGCTGTCCATGGCTCTCGGGAAATTGGGTTGACGGGGGCAACAATGGGCGCATGGAATTGCGCAGGGTCTTGCGGCGTTGCCCGAACGATGTCTTCACCACAGTCTTGAACAGTGAAGGGTCGCATCCGATGTCTGTAGCCCCGTTGCGCACCATCTTTATTACGCCGGATTTCACCTTTGGGGGAGGGTTGAACACGTGCTCGCCGACAGTGAACAGGTACTGCCTGTCGTACCAGGCTTCAAGCAGCACGCTGAGTATCCCGCGTGACTTAGTGCCCGGCGCGGCCGTTAGGCGTTCCGCCACTTCACGTTGCAGCATTCCGGAACAGCATTGCACCTGGTCGCGGTAATCAAGTATCTTGAAGAATATCTGGCTTGAAATATTGTAAGGGTAGTTGCCTATTACGCAGAATTTTGTGCCGTCGGGGTATAGCTCCTTGATATCCATCTTAAGGAAATCCGCCTCTATTATCCGGCCTTCCAGGGCCGGGAATTCGTGCCGGAGGTATTCGACCGACTCGGAGTCAAGCTCCACGACTGTAAGGTCGTGCCCCCGTTCGATGAGGAACTGGGTTAATACTCCCATGCCCGGTCCTATTTCCAGGACAGGCATCCCGCGGAAATCGTCAAGTGTGGCCGCTATGCGCTCAGCAACCGAAAGATCGGTAAGGAAATGCTGTCCGAGAGCCTTTTTTGGTCTGACTTTTATCATTTCTATTGTTTGGGGCCACACCACGGACGGGGCTGGGCGTCCGCGTACAGCGCGGCATCGTTGTTGCAAAAATTATTGTCTATGCAAAGTTAATGAAAAATCCCGCATAACATATGCTTTTTAGCTAAATCACATCAAAAAACGGATGCAGGGCTGTGGTTTTTGATATATGTGTGCCTTTATTGTAAGGCTGGCTTTTTATAATAGGATTTCATAAGAATTCTTAGAATATGTATATGAT
>VSPW01000138.1 GCA_009775535.1 Muribaculaceae bacterium | reverse complement strand
CCTGTATAGATGCTATTTTTATATATTTTTATCTCTGGGATGGGAATCAGATATCCCATACAATGTACATCGCACCCCATGTGAAGCCTGCACCGAAAGCGGTGAGGATGAGCTTGTCGCCCTTCTTCAGCTGGTTTTTGTGTTCATCGATGCAGAGGGGTATGGATGCGGCTGAAGTGTTGCCGTATTTCTGGATGTTGACAAGGACTTTCTCTGCCGGGAACTTCGCGCGGTCAGAAACGGCCTCTATTATGCGCAGGTTGGCCTGGTGGGGTATGAGGTAGTCCACATCATCGACAGTAAGGCCGTTGCGCTGCATTACCGACAGGGATGATTCAAGCATGTCGGTTACTGCATGTTTGTATACGTGCCGTCCTTCCTGATATACGAAATGCTCGCTTGCATCGACTGTTTCATGGGATGCCGGCAGGACTGATCCGCCTGCTTTCATTATCAGGTGGGGAAGGCCTTCACCGTTGACATGGAATTCCCCGTCGATGACCCCTACGCCTTCCTGTGTGGTGGGTTCGACAAGCACAGCCGCTGCTGCATCGCCGAAAAGCGGGCATGTGGTACGGTCGTTGTAGTTGGTCATGGATGACATCATCTCGGCAGCCACTACTATCACTTTCTTGTACATGCCTGAGCGTATGTAGGCTGTGGCATCCTGCAGTGATACAAGGAATCCTGCGCATGCGGCCTGGATATCATAGGCGTATGCGTTCGTGAGTCCGCAATCGTGGGCTATTATTGAGCCTGTCGAAGGGAATCGGTAGTCTGGATTTGATGTAGCGCATATGATGAGGTCTATTTCATCTGCTTTTGCGCCTGTCGACTCCAAAAGCCGGTTTACGGCGATTGCGCCCATGTATGATGATCCTGCCCCTTCTTTCTTTAGGATGTGGCGGGTCTTGATTCCAACTCGGGTCGTTATCCATTCATCGTTGGTATCGACCATTTTGGAAAGCATGTCATTGTCAAGGATGTCATCCGGGACGTATGATGCAATTCCGGAGATGCGAGCGTTCAACATATACCTTTGTCGTATTTTAGGTTTTCGCTGTGGTGTAAAGTGTAAATTCGCGGACGCCCGTTGGAGCTGTGTTTCAGCCGCCGTGGCGTCCTGCGAATGGTATTGTGCCGGTTGTGCCGGCCTGATTAGATGGCTTCGCTCTTTTCGATGGCGATGCGTCCACGATAGTATCCACATTCACCGCATACAGTGTGGTAAACGTGCCATGCGCCGCAGTTAGGGCATACTGCCAATGTAGGGGCTACTGCCTTGTCGTGAGTTCTGCGCTTTGCGGTGCGGGTCTTTGATTGTTTGCGTTTAGGATGTGCCATTTCTTTTTTATGTTTATTTTGTTGTTTGTTTTATTCGTTGTCTGGATTGAAGCCTTTCAGTGCGTCCCACCGGGAGTCTGTGGCGTTGCCTCCGTTTTGCTGTTCCATTTCGATGTTGTCGATCTCGTCGATGAGTTCATCGGCAAGGACATCATCTTCTCCGCCGCGGGCGGAGTGTTTTTTGAGCATTGCGGACATCTGCCTGTTGCATTTTCCGGCAGGGTGCACGTGCTTCAAGGGGATGGAGAGCGCAACCGTGTCGTAAAGCATGTATGCCACGTTGAGGTAATTGTCGCTTTCTGGTATGACCAACAGGTCGTCTGACGAGTCATCATAGTCATCACCATATTTTACGGCTATGTGGTAGGCAGTGTCAATGGGGAAATGCAGGTCGTCAAGGCAGCGGTCACACAATAGGGTGACATCTCCATCTATCTTGAAGGCAAGGTCGTATATGTCAGCCTTATAGTTTAGTGTGAGATGTACGCGGATGTCGGCATCATGGATGTCTGTACTTTCCATATTGGCAAAGAAAGTCTTGTCCAAGTGGTACTCAAATTCGTGTATCCCTTGGGGAAGGCTTTTAAGCTGCACCTTGAATGCTGTGAACTTTCCCATTACTTAATTGCTTGAAAAACTTTGCAAAGTTATAGATTATCTGCCATATTGCCAAGTTTTTGGCATAAAAAACGTGCGCCCTGTCCCTTACAGCGGTCGCTGCATTGCAGGGGGCGCACGCTTTTTTTGTTTTTTTAGCGCTTATTCGTGGCGTGGTCCACGGTCGCGTCGCGGTCCGCGGTCTCCGTCACGGCGTGGCCCGCGGTCTCCGCGCGGACGGTCGCCTTCGCGCCTTGGCCCACGTTCGCCGCGGGGCTGGCGTTGCGGTTCGACGTATCCTTCCGGCTTTTCCTGGAGTGCACGCATTGACAGACGGTATTTGCCTGATTTCTTATCGATTTCTATGAGCTTCACTGTGATGGTGTCGCCTTCGTGGAGGCCTGATGCTTCCATGTCGGGCAGGCGTTCCCATGAGATCTCGGAGATATGGAGCAGGCCATCGCGGTTTGGCATGAACTCTACAAATGCGCCGAATTCCATTATTGAGGAGATCTTGCCGGTGTATACAGTGCCTTCTTCGGGCTGTGCGACAATTGCGCGTATCATTTCCATTGCCTTGTCGATCGATGCCTTGTTTGCGGCTGCGACTTCGATGTAGCCTCCTTCTGCGATCTCATCGATGCTTACTGTGGCGCCGGATGCTTCCTGGATGCCCTGGATGATCTTTCCGCCCGGGCCGATTACAGCTCCGATGAGGTCCTTGGGAATGAGGAGGGTCTCTATGCGCGGTACGTGGGGCTTGAAGTCTTCGCGTGGTGCGGGTATTGTCTCGCTTATCTTGTTCAGGATGTGCAGGCGTCCTTCCCTGGCTTGGTTGAGGGCGCGTTCGAGTATCTCGTAGCTTAGTCCGTCGCACTTTATGTCCATTTGTGTGGCTGTGATGCCGTCGACTGTACCTGTCACCTTGAAGTCCATGTCGCCAAGGTGGTCCTCATCGCCTAATATGTCGCTGAGTACAGCGTATTTGCCGCTTGCTGTGTCAGTGATAAGGCCCATGGCGATGCCGCTGACGGGGCGTTTCATTTTGACGCCGGCATCAAGGAGGGCCAATGTGCCTGCGCATACTGTCGCCATTGACGATGACCCGTTGCTTTCCAGGATGTCGCTTACGATGCGGCATACATAAGGGAACCCATCGGGGAACATGCGCTTGAGGGCGCGGTGGGCGAGGTTGCCATGTCCGATTTCACGGCGTCCTACACCACGTACCGGCTTGGCCTCACCTGTAGAGAAGGGAGGGAAGTTATAGTGTAAAAGGAAACGCTCGCGGCCTTGGTTGAGCACATCGTCAAGGATTTTTTCATCAAGTTTTGTGCCAAGGGTCACTGTGGCAAGAGACTGTGTCTCTCCACGGGTGAACACGGCTGCTCCATGAGGTCCTGGCAGGTAGTCGACTTCACACCATATTGGACGGATTTCGGTTGTCTTGCGTCCGTCCAGGCGGATGCCTTCGTCCAGGATGCAACGGCGTACAGCCTCTTTTTCCACATCGTGGTAGTAGCGTTTTACAAGGGGTGTCTTTTCGTCGCGTTCCTCTTCAGGAAGGGCATCGATATATTCCTGGCAGATGGCATCGAAACTGTCCTGACGCCAATGCTTGTCGGCACAGCCGGCCTTTGCTATGGAGTATGCCTTGCCGTAGCATTTTTCGTGTACGTCCTTGCGGAGCTCCTCATCGTTTACTTCGTGGCAGTATTCGCGTTTTGCGATGCCTACTTCCTGGGCAAGTTCCATCTGCACCTTGCAGTGGTCCTTTATGGCGTCATGTGCTGCCTTGAGGGCTGCGAGGAGGTCGGCTTCGGAGACTTCGTCCATTTCGCCTTCCACCATCATGATGTTATCGTAGGTTGCGCCTACCATAAGTTCCATGTCTGCGCGCTCAAGCTGTTCGTATGTCGGGTCGATGACAAATTCACCATCGATGCGTGCCACGCGTACCTCTGAGATAGGTCCGTTGAAGGGTATGTCGCTGACGGCGATGGCGGCAGATGCTGCCAGTCCGGCCAATGCATCAGGCATGTCCACTCCATCGGCGGAGTACATGGTGATGTTGACAAATGTGTCAGCGTGGTAATTTTCGGGGAAGAGAGGACGTAGCACGCGGTCTACTAGGCGTGCTGTGAGGATTTCATAGTCGCTGGCGCGGCCTTCGCGCTTGAGGAATCCGCCGGGGAAACGTCCGGCAGATGAGAATTTCTCTTTATACTCTACTTGTAGGGGCATGAAGTCAACGCCCTCGCCGGCTTCTTTGGCCGACACGACGGTTGCGAGCAGCATAGTATTGCCCATGCGCACCTCGACAGCGCCATCAGCTTGTTTTGCGAGCTTGCCGGTCTCGATAGAGATGGTACGGCCGTCGGGAAGCTGGATGGTTTTCTTGATTGGCTTTAACATAAGGGGTTTATATATTTTTTTTCGTCTTAAAATCGTACAAAGGTACAATATTTTTCTGATACTTTAGCTCTCAACGAGTTAAATTGTTGCAAAATGCTCATAAAAGCGGACATTGAGACCTGTATGGTATTTCCCTACAGTATTGCGGAGACTTCCTTGAAGGCAAATGTCAATGGCCGGGCAGGCGGTCTGGGGCTGAGTGTGATGTGCCCGGTGGGTGCGACAGAGGTGATACGCGCCTGGAAAATATTTCCGTCCGGGGTGGAGTAGGGATAATATTGTCCGTCTCCTCGCCAGAGCGATGACATATACCTGTGGTGTAGGGTGTCATGGTCTGTAAATGGTTGCAGGATACGGGACAATATGCCTTCCAGTATATCATTGATGCATGTGTCCTTTCCGGTAAGCTGGTAAAGTGATACCGGATTTGGCGCATCGGATAGGAAATCACGTTGGTTTATGTTAAGCCCTATTCCTGCGATTGAATGTTGTATGGCCGCCCCGCAGAGTGTATTCTCTATCAGTATGCCACATATTTTCCTGTTGCCCACGTATATGTCATTGGGCCATTTGACCTTTGCTTCAATTCCTTCAGGGAGGAATCCATCTAGCGTATCAGTGATGGCCAGCGATACCGCTTGGGATATGCGGAACTGCTGGCTGGCATGAAGTCCGTCAGGGCGCAGGAGTACGGAGAATGTCAGGTTTTTCCCGGGTTCGGATTCCCAGGTGTTTCCTCGTTGCCCCCGCCCGGCGGACTGCCGGTCGGCCAATACGCATGTCCCGTGCGGGCTGTTGCTGGCTATCCCCGACAGGTATGTATTGGTGGAGTCCACATTGTCGAGCCTGATGATATGGGGATGTGGTGTCATTCCGGGAATGTGATGGTGATGTCACGTGAAAGGTCTTCATGGTTTACGCATATATCCACTTCCACGGTATCTTCAGGAAGTATTGCCTCTACC
>VSPW01000137.1 GCA_009775535.1 Muribaculaceae bacterium | reverse complement strand
AATTGTCACTGAAATTTCATTCATGGTCGTTTCTTATTTGATTTTGCCGGGCGTGAGTATCTAAGACGGAGTCAAAGGTACGAATAATATTATAGTGGTTAAAGGGTTTAGCTTTTTTTACGCTTCATATAGCCCATTTTGGTCTCTTTTGGCAACTTTTCCAGTGAGTACCGTAGCATGGTCCTCGGCATGTGTGCGGCATGTCTGTCAAGAAAGGATATTAGGGCATTGGTGTCGGCTTTCCCTACTTCACGGAGCATCCATCCGGTAGCCTTATGGATTAGGTCTTCTTTTGCACTAAGATATTTTTCGGCGATGGCTAGGGTAGGGGAGGACACACCGTTTTTTATAAGAGTATAGGTCGATACAATCGCTATGCGCCTTCTCCATAGGCATGCGGACTCCGACAGGTTATGTAGTAGCTGTGTGTTTCCGCTACGCATGACCCATTCGCCAATAATTTGCGGGCACGACAGGTCGACCAGATCCCAGTTGTTTATTCGGTCGGTATTTGCCAGGTAGAACTCCACAATATCCTTGCGGCCTTGTTCATCCTTTTGTGCCGAATACTTTTTTACGAGGGCAATCAGTGCAGCCAGCCGGAATTCATGAATTTTATCCTTTAGCAATTCCCCGATAATTTCGAGTGGCAGCTTATGGTATTTTTTTGATATTGCACGGTTGTCTGGTACGTAGAGTCCGATGAACACATCGCCTTCGCCATATTGGCCTTTGCCGGTTTTGAAGAATGATGATAATATTGCTTTCCTCTCGGGCTGGGCCTTATCAGTCAGCTCCTTTTTCCATTGCAGGATGTCCATAGATCAAATTTTCCGTAAAGTTAGGATTTTTTTACCGTATGTCGCTAAAATATTTGTGCACAGGATTACAGACAAGTGCCATTTTTAAAACCTCAGGCGGTGGATTTTGGTGTAATTATCTGGTTGTTATTGGGATAGGTGCTGATTTTGTTGCATGTCAATCTCTTCGGAAAAATGAGATTGCGCACTGGCTTGTTAAAATATATTTAATGGACGCTACTTCGTGGTATTATTGCTAATTTTGAAAACTGATTCATACAATATATTCGTGGTTCATTCATACGTTCTCTTTCTATGGTATTAAATTATATATGGATTGCATTTTTCTTGGTCGCATTTGCTGTTGCTGTCGGGAAGACGGTATTCACTGGTGACTTTTCTGTCTGGACCGAGATAATGCAGTCATCTTTCAGCTCTGCCGGTACGGCATTCGAGATAGCTATCGGACTGACCGGAATACTGTCACTGTGGATGGGATTGATGAAGATAGGAGAGCAAGGTGGGGTTATTCGTTTTTTTGGACGTCTGGTGAGTCCGTTGTTTTGCCGCCTGTTTCCCGGAGTACCTAAAGGGCATCCTGCGATGGGATCAATATTCATGAACGTATCGGCGAATATGTTAGGCCTGGATAATGCCGCTACACCTTTGGGACTTAAGGCAATGCAAGAGCTTCAGGATCTCAACACCAAGAAGGACACGGCCACTGATGCTATGATTATGTTCCTGGTGCTCAATGCGTCAGGTCTTTGTTTTATCCCTATAAGCATAATGATGTACCGGGCGCAGGCGGGGGCGGCCAACCCCACTGATGTCTTCTTGCCTATACTTCTTGCCACATTTATATCGACCCTTGTCGGCATTGTCGCATTGTGTATCAAACAGAGGATAAAACTATTTGATAAGGTGCTGGTATCATGGTTGTTAGGTATGGGCGCTATTATCGGTGGCATTGTGTGGTTTTTCTCCTCCCTTCCGAAGGAACAGGTGGAATTGTATTCGGGATTTGTGGCCAACTTTTTGCTTTTCAGTGTTATAGCAATGTTCTTGATTGCCGGCTTGAGGAAGCGTATAAACATGTATAATGCTTTTATTGAGGGGGCTAAGGAAGGGTTCAAGACAGCAGTCATGATTATCCCTTACCTTGTGGCCATACTTGTGGCTATCGGGATGTTCCGGGCATCTGGGGCGATGACTGTTCTGACTGATGCGCTTATAGCATGCGTGAACGCTATTGGTGTTGACAGTCAATGGGTTGAAGCATTGCCTACGGCCATGATGAAGCCTCTTAGCGGCTCTGGTTCACGTGGGATGATGGTAGATTTGATGAATACATACGGGGCGGATGCCTTCGTCTCCAAGGTCTCTGCGGCCATACAAGGTAGCACGGATACAATGTTCTATGTCCTGGCAGTCTATTTCGGCAGTGTTGGTGTACGTAAGACGCGTTACGCTGTGAGCTATGCCCTTATGGCGGACATTACGGGGTCGGTTGCAGGCGTGATTGCAGCGTATATTTTCTTTGGCTGATTTTATCTGGCACTGGCTGCACGGTTTGGATATTTTTGTTAACTTTGTAAGTTAACTTAAGGTAGATATGTCTAGGAATATCCAATGGTATACCGAGCGGGTGGACATGCCCGCAGTCGACTGCCGTCTTATGGCCCTGTGGCTTCAGGATGTGGCTTCGTCGCATGGGCGCAGGTTAGGGGCGCTTAACTATATTTTCTGTAATGATGACAGGATTCTGGAGGTCAACAGGGAGTTCCTCCGGCATGATTACTATACTGACATAATTACTTTCGACTATTCCAGGGGGCTTGTCGTTTCCGGGGATATGTATATATCTCTTGACACCGTAGCATCGAATGCAGAGGGGCTGGGATGTGGCTTCATTCAAGAACTACACCGGGTCATTGTGCATGGGGTGCTGCATCTTTGCGGTATTGACGACAAAGGCCCTGGAGAACGTGAGATTATGGAGGCGAACGAAGATAGGGCCTTGGAAATGTTAAGGCTTATGTCATTAAAATCGGATAAAAATACTGATAGATGAGATTTGATTACGATGTGATAGTCATCGGGGCAGGGCATGCAGGCTGTGAGGCCGCCTCGGCTTCAGCAAGGCTTGGTGCGCGTACACTGCTGATAACGATAGACATGAACAAGATTGCCCAGATGAGTTGCAATCCTGCTGTAGGAGGTATTGCAAAAGGGCAGATCGTTAGGGAAATTGATGCTTTGGGTGGTCAGATGGGTATTGTCACCGACCGTTCTGCCATCCAGTTTAGGATGCTCAACCGTTCCAAAGGCCCGGCCATGTGGAGTCCGCGTGCCCAAAGCGACCGTATGAGGTTCAGCGCCGAATGGCGTAACATTCTTGAAAACACTCCTGGCCTTTATCTGTGGCAGGATTCGGTCGTTTCTCTTCTCATAGAGGGTGGCGAGGCCAAAGGTGTGGTTACGGCGTTGGGCATAACTTTTAAGGCTTCAAAAATAGTGCTTACAGCCGGTACTTTCCTAAACGGCCTGATGCATATAGGCCGTGTGCAGATACCTGGAGGCAGGGTTTCAGAGCCTGCATCGCGAGGCATAACAGAACAGCTGCGGAGCTTGGGCTTTGAAACTGACAGGATGAAGACCGGGACGCCTGTGCGTATTGACGGGCGTTCTGTCCATTGGGAAGAAACAGTGCCGCAGTCAGGTGATGATGATTTCCATAAGTTCTCATATCTTCCGGATGTCAGGCGCGAGTTGCGGCAGCGGGAGTGCAATGTGGTATATACGAATAAGGTCACGCACGAAATCTTGCGCCGGGGCTTGCCCGATTCTCCATTGTACAATGGCCAGATACAAAGTATAGGCCCGCGCTATTGTCCGTCCATAGAGACAAAGATTGTAACCTTTGCCGACAAGGAGGAGCATCAGCTGTTCCTTGAGCCGGAAGGGGAGACCACACAGGAGTATTACGTGAATGGATTCTCATCATCTTTGCCAGTAGATATACAGTTTGAGGCCCTACAAAGCATATCGGCCCTCAGGGACGTTCAGATATACCGTCCGGGATATGCTATCGAATACGATTTCTTCAGCCCGACACAGCTGCTCCACACCCTGGAGACAAAGCTTGTCAAGGGCCTGTATTTCGCCGGACAGGTGAACGGTACTACCGGTTACGAGGAGGCGGCAGGGCAGGGACTAGTTGCAGGTATAAATGCAGCCCTTTCATTCAAGGGCGAAGCTCCATTTACTCTGGGCCGTGATGAGGCATATATAGGGGTGCTTATTGACGACCTTGTCACTAAAGGTGTCGATGAGCCATACCGTATGTTTACGTCCAGGGCCGAATACCGAATACTCCTGCGTCAGGACGATGCCGACATGCGTCTTACGCCAAAAGGGTATGCCATCGGGCTTGCCACCGCTGAGCGTATGGCCTTGATGGAAGAGAAGAAGTCTTTGAGGGACGGCCTGATTGAATTCATCAGGAATTTCCAGATAAAGGCAGATTTGATTAATCCAGCCTTGGAAGTCCTCGGGACAACGCCATTGCGGCAGGGATGTAAATTGTACGACTTGATTCTTCGTCCGCAATTATCTGTCATGTCCCTTTTGCCTTATATCGGTGCTTTGCGGGATAAGGTTGAGTCCATTGACATCTCCAGGCGCGAGGAGATCGTTGAAAGCGCTGAGATACTCATCAAGTATCAGGGCTACATAGAGCGTGAGCGCCAGATAGCAGACAAGATAAAGCGCCTGGAGGATATCCGCATTGGAGACAAGCTTGACTACGCCTCTATCCATTCCCTTTCCACCGAGGCCCGTCAGAAGCTTGAGCGCATTCGCCCCGGGACAGTTGCTCAGGCATCGCGTATACCGGGCATATCGCCCAGCGACATCAATATACTGCTGTTGATGCTCGGGAGATGAAAAAAGTATTGTTCCACGTGGAACAATTATGTATTTAAAATTAGAAATATCAACAACTTACCTCAATAAAATTCATGGAATATATCAAATCAAAAATCAGGGATGTCATCGATTTTCCGTCAAAAGGAGTAATCTTTAAGGATCTTACCACCGTATTCAAGGACCCCCGTGCATTGCACATAATAAGTTGGGATCTTTCACAGCTCTACCGCGATAAAGGCATTACAAAGGTTGTAGGCATAGAATCGCGCGGCTTCATAGGGGGCTCGATCCTGGCTGCAGAACTTGGGGCTGGTTTTGTCCCTGCCCGTAAGCCGGGCAAGCTTCCTGCCGACACCATATCCATTTCCTACGACAAGGAGTACGGAAAAGATGTAATAGAAATTCACCGTGATGCGATCACTCCAGATGACATCGTTGTTATACATGACGACGTCCTTGCAACAGGGGGCACTATGGCCGCGGCCTATAACCTGGTGAAGAGCCTAAATCCGAAAAAGATTTATATAAACTTCATTATAGAGATCTCTGCTCTGGGAGGCCGTCCAAACCTTCCGCAGGATGCCCAGGTGGATTCATTGATTGTATATTGATAAGGTACGCCATTGCCTATACACGAAAAATCGCCCA
>VSPW01000136.1 GCA_009775535.1 Muribaculaceae bacterium | reverse complement strand
GGACAATGACACTGCCGCTGGTGATACTTGCTGTAGTCTCCTGCGTAGCCGGATTCGTACCGTTCGGCAACCTTGTGACATGGAACGGACACCCGATGAACGAAACCGCCGGATTCCTTACCAACCTTGGCAACCTTGACTGGACTGTAGCATCGGTGAGCCTCCTTGTAGCCATCGCCGCCATCGCCCTAGCCACAAAGATGTATAAAAGTGAGAACGGCCTCCCTGCAAAGATGAGGAAAGCTTTCCCGAACCTATGGAACTGGGCTTTGCACCGCTTCTACTGGGACGAGCTCTACATATTCATCACACATAAGATCATATTCAACTGCATCTGCCGCCCGATAGCATGGTTTGACCGCCATATCATTGACGGTACAATGGATTCGTTCGCATGGATGGCCAACAAGGCTTCGTTCGCAATCCGCGGCCTCCAGTCAGGAAGCATCCAGATGTATGTATGGGTATACCTGCTTGGCGCACTCCTGCTTGGTGCCGTGACAACGGTATGCATCCTGTGCTGTTAACAAATATTCACTGACTACAAGATAAACCATCGTAATTGTCATGTTTTCAAATATATTGATATACTTTGTGGTGATACCCCTGCTTATGCTGGCAGGGCTCGCCCTTTGCCGCAACATAAAGCAGATACGTGCTGTCGCGGTAGTAGGTTCGCTGGTGCTCACAGCACTGTCGGTGGTGCTGCTGGTGCAGTATCTCGACCTCCGCGCCGCCGGAGATGAATCGCCCATGCTGTTCTGTGACAGCTGGCAATGGTTCACACCCCTGAACATCAACCTTTCAGTCGGAGTCGACGGCATCTCCATAGCAATGCTGCTGCTGTCGTCCATAATAGTGTTCGCAGGTTCGTTCGCATCGTGGAAGATAGACCAGCCCAAGGAATTCTTCCTATGGCTGATATTGCTGAGCACCGGTGTGTTCGGGTTCTTCATCACCATCGACCTGTTCACAATGTTCATGTTCTACGAGGTTGCCCTCATCCCCATGTACCTGCTTATCGGCGTATGGGGCAGCGGCAACAAGAACTATTCTGCAATGAAGCTTACCCTGATGCTCATGGGCGGTTCGGCATTCCTGATGCTCGGCCTCATCGGCATCTATTACCATTCAGCTCCCGAAGGCCAGCCTCTTACATGGAACCTTCTTGAAATCGCGCAGAACGATGCCATCTCCCACGGATGGCAGACATTTCTGTTCCCGATGACTTTTGTAGGATTCGGTGTGTTGGGCGCGATGTTCCCCTTCCATACCTGGAGCCCTGACGGCCATGCCTCCGCGCCTACCGCCGTATCGATGCTGCACGCTGGCGTGCTCATGAAACTTGGCGGATACGGATGTTTCCGTGTGGCCATCTACCTGATGCCTTATGCCGCCAACGAACTTGCATGGATATTCCTTATCCTTACCGGCATTTCGGTGGTGTACGGCGCTTTCTCGGCTTGCGTCCAGACCGACCTCAAGTATATCAACGCCTATTCATCGGTGAGCCACTGCGGCCTTGTGCTGTTCGCAATCCTTATGCTGAATACTACAGCGATGACAGGTGCGATCATGCAGATGCTTTCGCACGGCCTGATGACGGCGCTGTTCTTCGCTTTGATCGGTATGATATACGGACGTACCCATACGCGTGACATACGCCTGATGGGCGGTCTGATGAAGATCATGCCTTTCCTTGCGGTGTGCTACGTGATAGCGGGTATGGCCTCGCTCGGCCTTCCCGGCCTTAGCGGCTTCGTGGCCGAGATGACGATATTCGTAGGCTCATTCCAGCATGCTGACATGTTCCACCGTGTGTTCACGATCGTTGCGTGCTGCTCGATAGTGATAACCGCCGTGTACATACTGCGGGTGGTAGGCAAGCTGCTTTTCGGCCCTGTATACGACAAGCATCATCTGGAGCTTACCGATGCTACATGGTGGGAACGTACCTCAACGATAACGCTGATAATCTGCGTTGCCGGCATAGGCTGTTTCCCCAACTTCTTCAATGAGTTGATTAATACCACATTCAGTCCCGAGATTTTCCGTGTCCTAGGGTTGAACTAATACAAGATTGATAGCCAAATGGATTATTCACAGTTTTTAGCAATGAAGCAAGAGATAGGATTATTGACAGTATTCCTATTGGTCTTCCTCTATGATACGTTCATGCCCAAGCGGACGCAGGGCAGCCTTCCGGCATTCGCTACGGTACTGACACTTGCGCTCACGGTGTGCGGTTTCTTCTGCACATCCGGCAACGTCACTGCGTTTGCGGGGATGTATGAGACATCCACCGTTATCACAGCGATAAAGAATATACTGAACATAGGTGTGGTGATAGTGCTTATACAGTCCATCAAGTGGGCCAACAGCGAATTCACCATCATGCGCCGCGGCGAGTTCTATGAGCTGCTGCTGGTGACCTTGTTCGGCATGTACCTTATGATTTCGGCACGCCACTTCCTTCTGTTTGTCATCGGCCTTGAGGCGGCCTCGCTCCCTCTGGCTGCGATGGTAGCCTTTGACAAGAAACATTACGAGAGCCATGAGGCCGCCGTGAAGTACATCCTTACAGCGGTGTTCTCTTCGGCTATCTTCCTTCTGGGCCTGTCGTATGTATACGGACTTACTGGTTCGCTGTATTTCGAGAACATTTATTTCGCCATCACCGGCAAAGAGAGCATCATGCTGGTAGTAGCCCTTGCCTTTGTAATCGCCGGCATAGGCTTCAAGCTGTCGCTTGTACCGTTCCATCTTTGGACCGCTGATGTGTACCAGGGTGCGCCTACATCGGTCACTTCCTACCTGTCGGTGATATCCAAGGGTGCGGCCGCGTTCGCATTCCTTGTAATCATGGCACAGGTGTTCGGTACGGTGTACTCGCTTGCATGGGAATGGATGCTTTATGCCCTTATCATACTGACAATCACAATCGGCAACCTGTTCGCCCTGCGCCAGCGGAACATGAAGCGCTTCCTTGCCTTCTCTTCTATATCGCAGGCCGGATACATAATGCTCGGCGTGATAGCGTTCAATTCGACCGGCATGGCATCGCTGATGTATTACATACTTGTGTACATTTTCTCCAACCTGGCTGCCTTCGGCGTGATCCAGGCCATAGAGAATGCCACAGGACGCGTGTCGATGGATGACTACAACGGCCTGTACAAGACCAATCCCCGCCTGGCTTTCGCCATGATGCTGGCAATGTTCTCGCTAGCAGGCATCCCGCCTTTCGCTGGCTTCTTCAGCAAGTTCTTCATTTTTACCGGCGCACTGCAGCAGGGTACAGTAGCAATCTACGTGCTTGTGCTGATCGCCCTTATCAACACCATAGTGTCCCTATACTATTACCTGCTTGTGGTGAAAGAAATGTTCATCAACCAAGGCCCGTGCCCGGTGGAGCATTTCCGCTCTTCTTGCAGCGAACGTCTGGGATTGTGGATAACTGTTGGCGGTGTGGTGCTTCTCGGTATTGTCAGCTGCTGCTACAATTACCTGCTTGACATCGCATCGAATTCACCGATGAACATGTATTTCATCCAATAAGATACATATCCAACTTTTAGCAAGCAATACAATCCGTACACGATTATCAGGCACACATAATTGCACAACTATCAAAGTTGCGCGTCCGTAATCCGGATGCGCAACTTTTTTACTATGTGGGAACGGTAAATCCGGACATTTTTCCTACCTTTGCAATTCTGAATTATTGAACTCATCGCGTACGCTTAACAGTGAAACACGCTGCAATATATGCCATAGCTCTGATAACCGCCCTGGTTGTGACATCGGCTGTCACATCCTGCGGTTCTGTACGCCGTGGCGGACAGGTACAGGCGGCTGAGGGCGGCACGATAGCCGGGGTGCACGATTCATTATGGCTGATATCGGCAAACGCCCATAACGGGGATGATACACTACCCCAGCCTACGGACATATTGCCTCCTCCTACCAAAATGGCTGATACGGCTGCGGTAGCTTCCTACGGGAATGCAAGTGCAGATTCGGTGGCCATGCCTGCCGATTCGTCAGCCATTTCAAGGGATGCCGCGCCCAAGTCAAGGATACGGCGCATGAAGGTCGACCTAGACCATGCCGTAACGTTCTCTTCTTCGGATTCCCTTATCCTTATAAGGCGCGTCAGTGCATGCATGTTCGGCAATGCAAGGGTGGCCTATGATGACCTGAAGCTGGATGCCGCCCAAATCGAGGTTGACCTGAACAACAATACGGTGTATGCCATGGGTACGACCGACTCGGTTGGAGATCCGGTAGGCCAGCCTGTGTTCCAGGAGGGTTCGGCTTCGTATGAGACCAATACGATGCGCTATAATTTCAAGACCCGCAAGGGATTCATAACGGACGTGATAACCCAGCAGGGGGAGGGCTTCATAACCGGCGGCACTACCAAGAAGACGGATGAGGACGTGTATTACATGAAAAAGGTGAAGTACACGACCTGCGACAAGCATGATGACCCCCATTTCTACCTCCAGCTGACAAAGGCCAAGATGCGCCCTGGAAAGGATATCATCACCGGGCCGGCGTACATGGTGCTGTCCGGGCTTCCGCTTCCGCTTGCTGTGCCTTTCGGCTTTTTCCCGTTTACAGACAGCTATGCATCGGGGGTGATTGTGCCTACGTTCGGCGATGACTACAAACGTGGGTTCTACCTCAGTGACGGCGGATATTATTTTGCAATCAATGACAATATTGACCTGGCCCTTACCGGGGAGATATATACGAAGGGGTCGTGGGGGCTGCGTGCGCAGTCGACATACAACAAGCGCTACAAGTACCACGGCAATTTCAACCTATCATACCTGACATCTATATACGGGGAGAAGGGTGACCCGGACTATTCCAAGCAGACCAACTTCCAGATATTATGGAGCCATACCCAGGATGCAAAGAACAATCCGAACATGACGCTTTCGGCGAGCGTGAACTTCACCACCAGCGGGTATTCGCGCAATGACCTGAATTCGTATTATTCAAATTCGTTCACGGAGAACACCAAGAGCTCTACCATCAACATGACGTACCGTTTCCCGCGGTCGAAGTGGTCGCTGTCGACAACGATGAATGTGTCGCAGCGTACGCAGGACTCTACGCTGAATGTATCGTTCCCGAACATCACGGTGACCATGTCGCAGACGTACCCCTTCAAGCGCAAGCTAGCCGCAGGTGACGAGAAATGGTATGAGAAGATAAAACTGAGCTATTCGGGCCAGCTGCAGAATTCGTTGACGGCCAAGCAGGATGAGTTTTTCAAGAAGTCGCTCATCAAAGACTGGCGCAACGGCATGAAGCATAACATACCTATCTCTGCGACATTCAATGTGTTCAATTACATAAATGTGACGCCGTCGATAAACCTGAATGACAGGATGTATAC
>VSPW01000135.1 GCA_009775535.1 Muribaculaceae bacterium | reverse complement strand
ATTTCGTCTGTTATTATGTCAGTGGGTTCAAATTCGTCAATTGGATTTACTTGTGGGGCTACTGTAGATTCATCGTCATTTTCTATTGATAAATTTTCGCCATCGTTATTTGGTGTGCAAATTGTGAATTCATTAGGCTCTACTTGATCCAAAAGCCGGTTATTGTTGGTTTCGCTGCTGTAAAAAGATTCAGTTATTTCAGAATTGATAAGTATATTCGTATTCTCAACAGGTGGAGTGTTTCCTTCAGTTTCAGCTGATGTTAGCGTATTTGTCCCGGAATATTCGTTTAATTCATCCATCATCTGGTGCATGAGGCCATTTATGGAGTCAAGCTCTACACTATCAATACTCCCACTGTCAATTATACTTATAAGTTTACTTTGGATTTTGTGGGTCTGTTTAAGAAGATTTATTATTATATCCATCTCTTGTATGATTAATTTCTGGTGAATACATTTAATAGAAAACGTTCTATGGCTTTGTGCAGATCGGTACGTGGACAATAGATTCCATTAACCATTACCACAATAGAATGTGTTGGGACTCTATTATTGTCAAGCTTATATCCAGCATAACATTGTACACCGCTCATACTTCCGCTTTTTAATGCAACATGCCCTTCTAGCCATGTGTTTTTAAGGAATGTTCTGACTGTGCCATCATGGCCGCAAATTGGAAAGATGTCAGTGTAGTCGGTGGCCAAATCACTTTTTGCCATATATTTTAGTATTCCGGCAAGGAATTTTGGGGAAATCCGGTTGCTTCTTGCAAGCCCGCTGCCGTCTCGGATTGTGTTGAATTCAGCATATGGTAGCCGGTCTATCCAAAACTGTTGTTGCTTAATAAGAGATGAATCAAGCCTGCAATTTATAGATAATGCCCTTAATACGCCTTCCGCCATCATATTATCACTTCTATGCATCATGCTTTTAAGTATATCTTTTAAGCATGGGGAAGAATGCATATAAATCATTTTTGGATTATGTACTGTGTCTATGGAGATGTGCCTTTTTGAAATTTCAGACAAGAATACTTCTGATGGATTCCACATAGATGATTTTATATGGAAATTTTTTTGGAATAATTTTTTTCGGTTGACTATAATAGATAGGCTATCACTTCCGATTCCGCGTAATAAATTGGTGGATGATGTGTCTGAGATTTCCAAATTATATTTTAATCCTGGTATTTTAGGGCTTGTTTCACCTGTGTTGGGATATAATGTATATGTATTGTCTCTCCAATTGAAATAAAACCAACCAACACCATAATCCCATGCAACATCTTCAATATCCCATATAGGCAATGGCCCTTGAGTGGATGTTTGGTGCTTAGTATCTATGGCTATATTTTGTCCATTTATTGGGAAATATTTAATTATTGAATCAATAAATCCAGCATATTCGGGGAAATGTTGGCTCTCTAATGTCGGGTCTCCAGATGGAATTATCGTAATATGGTTTCCATTGCGTGTTACTTTGGTACTAAACCTGAATTCCGGGCCAAGCATACATAGGGCTGTTGCCGATGTAAGGGATTTGATTATGCTGGCAGGCGTAAGAGTCATTTCGGAATTGATGTCAGTGACAGCTTTTCCGGATCTTAAATCTTCAATATATATAGCTATAGCACTAGCATTTTCGCCTTTGATTCCTAAGTGCTTTAGCGGAGAGCTATTTAGTACAATAAATGTAAATGCTATAAAAAATATGAGGGGTATATGTCTGAATGTCATCTGGTGCGTAAATTTTAAGCGAAAATAGTTAAAATGTTCCATTGCCACGTAACAATTCCAATACTTTTGCACCGTGATAAAGTTTTTTTATAAAATCAAATAGGATAATCTCCTATTTACATCAATTCTTCGTACCTTTGCACATTAAAATATTCAGAAGCTTGAAAATCTTATGCAAAAGATTCGTAACATTGCAATCATCGCCCATGTGGACCACGGTAAGACAACACTTGTTGACAAGATGCTTCTTGCCGGACACCTTTTTCGTGATAACCAGACAACAGGTGAATTAATCTTAGACAATAATGATCTTGAACGTGAACGAGGTATAACAATCCTGTCAAAAAATGTTTCAATAGATTACAAAGGGTATAAAATAAATATTATTGACACGCCTGGACACGCTGATTTTGGAGGCGAGGTTGAGCGTGTACTAAATATGGCAGATGGTTGCCTGTTGTTGGTGGATGCTTTTGAAGGTCCTATGCCACAAACAAGATTTGTGTTACAGAAGGCAATTAATATGGGGCTGAAGCCAGTTGTGGTGATAAATAAGGTTGATAAGCCTAACTGTCGGCCAGATGAAGTCCAGGAAATGGTCTTTGATCTTATGTTCAGTTTGGACGCCACTGAAGACCAGTTGGATTTCCCGACTATATATGGGTCTGCAAAAAATGGATGGATGAGTACCGATTGGCGTAAGCCTACGGATAATATTTGTCCGGTACTTGACGCAATAATAGAATATATACCAGAGCCTGCAGTTCATGAAGGAGATGCGCAGATGCTTATAACGTCACTCGATTTTTCAAACTATGTGGGACGTATAGCTATCGGGCGTGTGCACCGTGGTACACTTCGAGAAGGTATGGATATTGCTTTATGTAAGAAAGATGGCACTATATCGCGGCAGAGGATAAAAGAGTTGCATACATTTGAAGGTATGGGGCGTAAGCGTGTTGACAGCATTTTCTCTGGAGATATATGTGCGCTTGTCGGTATAGAAAATTTTGAGATTGGTGACACTGTGGCCGATTTCAATAATCCGGAATCTCTTCCACGTATTGCTATAGATGAGCCTACAATGTCAATGACATTTACTATCAATGATAGCCCATTTTTCGGAAAGGATGGTAAATTTGTGACATCTCGACATATTGCAGAACGTTTGACAAAAGAGCTTGACAGGAATTTGGCATTAAGGGTTTCCAAATCTGATACTGAAGACGTATGGACTGTATATGGGCGAGGCGTATTGCATCTATCCGTGTTGATTGAGACTATGCGTCGTGAAGGTTATGAATTGCAGGTAGGACAGCCGCAGGTTATAATCAAGGAGATTGACGGCGTGAAATGTGAACCCGTCGAATTGCTTACTATTAATGTGACAGAAGAATACTCTTCACGAATAATAGATATGGTTACACGTCGTAAGGGAGATATGATTTCAATGACAGCCCAGAACGATCGTGTCCACATGGAATTTTATATACCGTCGAGAGGTATAATCGGGCTTCGTAATAATGTGTTGACCGCTTCCGCAGGTGAGGCTATCATGGCACACCGTTTCTTGGAATATCAGCCATGGAAGGGGGATATCGAACGCCGTACAAATGGATCATTGATTGCAATGGAGGGCGGTACTGCATATGCGTATGCAATAGATAAGCTTCAGGATAGAGGTAAATTTTTCATCTTCCCTCAAGAAGAGGTTTATGCCGGGCAGGTAGTAGGTGAGAATGCAAAGGATAATGATATTGTTGTCAATGTAACCAAATCCAAAAAGCTAACCAACATGCGTGCTTCAGGGGCAGATGATAAAGCCCGGATTGTGCCTCCTGTTGTGTTTAGTCTGGAAGAAGCGCTTGAGTACATAAAAGAGGATGAATATGTAGAAGTAACCCCTCATCATATACGTTTGCGTAAGATTATACTTGATGAATTGGAGCGTAAGCGTGCCAATAAAAATTGATATTGATATGTATACGTCAACGACATTTACTCCGTTTTCAATGTCCATGCCGGATGGCAGGTTGGTTACATTCGGACGTCCACAAGTAATGGGCATCCTGAATGTTACGCCTGATTCATTTTATGGAGGGTCGCGGTCCTTTGACAGCATTGCAATAGAACAGAGAGTGTCTACAATGTTGGCGGAAGGAGTGGACATTATCGATATTGGAGGTTATTCGTCCCGTCATGGTGCAACCCATGTATCAGAAGAAGAGGAATTGAGGCGTTTGTCGCTTGGGATGGATATTATACGTAGGCATACTACAAGTATTCCCGTTTCAGTCGATACTTTCCGGGCAGAGGTTGCAAGGAAAGCTATTTCTGAAATGGGTGCGGATATTGTCAACGACATTTCAGGAGGGAATCTGGATGAAGGGATGTGGGATGTAGTAGCATCTGTCAATGCCCCATATATACTTATGCATATGCGTGGCAACCCTGAAAATATGATGGATTTTACTGAATATGAACATGTGACGAGGGATGTATTGTCGGAACTGGGTGACAGGCTTCAACAATTGGCCATAATGGGAATAAAAGATATAGTCATAGATCCAGGATTTGGATTCAGCAAAACTTTAGAACAGAATTATGCATTGCTGAAAGATATGCCGTTATTCCATCTTTTTCATAGGCCCATATTAGTTGGGGTGTCACGTAAATCAATGATAACAAAACTACTTTCTAACACATCTGAAGATGGCCTTATCGGTAGTACAGCAATAAATACAATTGCATTGATGTACGGAGGCGCTTCGATTCTGCGTGTCCATGATGTCGCTGCTGCACGTCAGGTTGTTGAGATTGTAGAAATGACAAGACATTCGGAATAATTTGAATCTAATCCCCTAGCCTATTTTCGCCTCATGGAATTTGGAATAAAAGATGCATTGGACATACTGCTTGTTGCAGTATTGCTTTATTACCTTTATAAATTGATGAAGGAAAGTGGCACTCTTAATATTTTTTATGGAGTCATGGCATTTATCCTTATGTGGGTAATTGCATCTGAAATGCTTGAAATGAAACTGATAGGGACAATCATGAATCAGTTTATGAGCATTGGATTGCTCATATTGGTCATATTGTTTCAAGATCAGATAAAACGGTTTCTTGGAGAGTTGGGGACTCATAAGCGTTGGCAATTTTTACGTAACATGTTCCATTCCCATAAGGCGCAAGTAACAGATCAAAAGCGTTGGGTAATGCCTATTGTCTATGCATGTATGAGCATGTCAAAATCTAAAACAGGTGCATTGATTGTTATCCAGCAGTCTATGCCGCTTGATATATATGAGAAGACCGGAGATATAATCAATGCAGAGATCAATACACGGCTGATTGAAAATATTTTCTTTAAGAATTCTCCGTTGCATGATGGTGCGCTTATAATAGCAAAAGACAAGATAAAATCCGCAGGATGTATCTTGCCCGTAAGCCATGATTCAAATGTGCCTAGACATTTAGGGTTACGTCATCGTTCCGCTTTAGGAATAGCTCAGGCAACTGATGCTGTGGCTATAGTTGTATCTGAGGAAACAGGTAATATATCTGTCGCATACCGCGGTGAATTGCATACAAGATTATCATCGGCAGATCTGGAACATCGTCTTAGCACACTTGATATGGCGAAATAAATTATTTCATAAATACGAGATATACAGCTGCAATCAAAAAAAAGAAAGCATGGATATGATTCCATCG
>VSPW01000134.1 GCA_009775535.1 Muribaculaceae bacterium | reverse complement strand
TATAAAGGGGATAGTGCTAAGGACATACGGGGCATGAAATGCGCCCACGGAGCAATGGTTCACGGATGCGATACGTGATGCCGTCAGCCGCGACATGGTGATACTGAACGTGACACAATGCGTAAATGGCGGCGTTCACTCTGACCTCTATGCCGCCGGCAACATACTTGCCGGTACGGGCGTAATCTCCGGCCACGACATCACATGCGAGGCTGCAATAACAAAAATGATGTTCCTTTTCGGGAAAGGTATGCTGCCCCACCAGGTTCGGAATGCCATGGGGCGTTCGCTCTGCGGCGAGGCTTCCGTACACACCTCCCCCACCCACCCTTGAACAACGCCATATTATGCCGACAAATCTCTCCATGCACTGGGACGCGCTGATAGATGACGTCAGGTTTGGACTTGAAGACCACTGCGCCGCCAAGGCAGGAGTACGCAGCGATTTCCGGCGCGACTATGACAGGCTAGTATTCTCCAGCCCATTCCGCCGCCTACAGAACAAGACCCAGGTATTCCCCCTGCCAGGCAGCATATTCGTGCACAACAGGCTGACGCATTCGCTGGAAGTGGCATGTGTGGGGAAGTCGATGGCTGATGAGGTTGCCGGAGCGCTGCGCCTCCGCTATTCTCAGAAACCTTGGGCACACAAGATAGACCATATCGGCGACATTGTTGCCGCTGCATGCCTCGCCCACGATCTCGGCAATCCTCCGTTCGGGCATTCGGGCGAAAAGGCCATTGCCACATTCTTTTCGGAAGGGGCTGGCAACGACTTGCAAGGCATGATGACAGATGCCCAATGGGCCGACCTGGTGAATTTCGAGGGGAACGCCAATGCGTTCCGCCAGCTTACCCACCAGTTCCGTGGTAGGCGTCCAGGGGGATTCGCCATGACATATTCTACATTGGCCTCCATTGTCAAATACCCCTACGAATCGCGGCTGGCTTCAAAAAAAGGCAAATTCGGGTTCTTTGATTCGGAAAAAGATGCCTTCTGCCGCGTTGCATCCCGTCTGGGGCTTCTGCGCATGCCCGCCGAGGACGGACTGGTGAAATTCGCCCGCCACCCATTGGTGTATATTGTTGAGGCCGCGGATGACATATGCTATGAGGTGATGGACATTGAGGATGCCCATAAGCTTAAAATCCTCTCAACGGCAGAGGTCACTGATGCGATGATGGCGTTTTTCGGTGAGGAAAGGCAGCAGAAGATGATGAAGGTGATGAAACTGGTGTCCGACCCCAATGAACAGATATCATACCTGCGTTCCTGTGTGATAGGCTCATTGGTGAGCCGTTGTGCGGAGACGTTTATCGAAAACGAGGACAGCATAATGGAAGGCAGGTTTCAAGGCAGCCTGCTGAACCATATTACAGACCGTGAACGTGAGGCATATAACCGCTGCAACGCCATATCCTGGTCCAGGATATATTGCGCGCCGGATGTGGTCGATGTGGAACTTGCCGGTAACCGTATCATCACTTTCCTGATGGAAAAGCTGGTGGCTGCCGTAAGGTATCCTTCGCTCAACTATTCCAAGCTGTTGCTTGCTAAGATGCCGGTACAGTATGACGTGAACGCCGACTCCATCTACGAGAAAATACAGGCTGTGGTGGACCATATGTCGTCAATGACCGACGTATATGCCCTCGACCTCTACCGCAAGCTGAACGGAATGAGCCTTCCCGCTGTTTAGAAAAGACAACCATACTTATTACTATACAATTAACCATGTACCGCATACTGTTAATAATGCTGGCCTTCCTGACTGCATATGCATCATCGGCCTCTAAATATACTGTTGAAGACGTGCCAAATGTACACGTTGCCGACCGTACCCGATACGTGTCAAACCCTGACGGGATATTATCGCCCCAGGCTGTGGCGGCCCTTGACTCCCGGCTGGCCGACCTGTGGGACAAGTCGTCGGTAGAAGCCGTAGTGGTTGTGGTTGACAATATCGATACAGACGAGAATACATTCGCAACAGAACTTTTCCAACATTGGGGCATAGGGAAAAGCGACAATGACAACGGTGTCCTCATCTTGGTCGTAAAAGATCTGCGCAGGGCTGTCATACGCACAGGATACGGCATAGAGGGTGCATTGCCCGACATCTCAGCCGGACGCATCATCCGTAATGAGATGGCCCCGCATTTCGCATCCGGTGACTATGACAGCGGCGTGATCGCCGCCGTAGACAAAATACGTGGAGTGGTCACTGACCCTGCCGTAGCCGATGAGCTCCGCTCGGCCAATCCTAATGACAGAAGGCAAGGTGACAAGGAAAGCTTGGGCAGCGTGTTCGGCGGATATCTGGTTTTTGTGGGCGTCATGACACTGCTTATGGCAATTGTGCTAGTAATGAAAGTACATAGCGTCCGCACTCTGGGCCGTAATGAGAAATACGCAAAACTAGCCCCGCTCGCCCCCGTATACAAGTGTCTATGCTTTGTGGGGCTGGGCGTACCATTGGCTGCATACCTTCCATTGAGGATAATGCTGAACCGTTGGCGCAATTCTCCCCGCGTATGCTCCAATTGCCAGCATCATATGTACAAGGTCGATGAGGAACATGACAATGATTACCTAAACCCGGCACAGGACCTGGAGGAAAAGCTCAATTCAGTAGACTATGACGTATGGCTGTGCTCCAACTGCGGCGAGACCGATATATTCCCATTCATACAGCCGAACAGCGGATGGGTACAGTGCGAAAAGTGCGGTGCACACACGGCGCGACTTGAACGCAACAGGATAATACAACAGCCCACAACCCGCACAGAAGGGACAGGTGTACATGAATATGTATGCTATAACTGCCGCCACATAGGCCGCAAGCCATATAAGATCCAGAAACTGGCAGACCCCGCGGCCGCAGCAATTGCGGCCGGAGCTCTAGGGGCTATGGCTGGACGCCGCGGGGGCGGTGGTTTCGGGTCGGGAGGATTCGGAGGCGGTTCTTTTGGAGGCGGAAGCACCGGAGGCGGAGGCGCCTCCGGCGGATGGTAATGCCTCTGCCTTGCCTATGACGGTATAATGCCTTTTATATATTCCCTCATCTGTGGAATGACAGCCTCAATGCATTCCAACAGGCGCATCTGGTTGCGAGTCCTGACCAGATTGTGTTCAGGATATGACGTCTTATAGTAAGTGTCACCATTTATATAGTCGGCAAGAAACCTGACCGCCTGCATGTATGGGAACATGGCAGCTCCTTCAGGAAGCAATTCAAGTTCTTTACTTGTCAAGAACACTCCGGCACTATCCAGATATCCTGCCATGAATGCCTTGAAAATGTCCATACGGAATTCAACCTTTTCCAAGGCGGGGTCATCCTCAGCCACCGTATTTGCAGCTGTGCGCAGGAAATCGCCGACATCACTGAATATATATGAAGGCATTACCGTATCCAGATCTATCACACAGAGCACTTCCCCTGTAGAAGAATCAAACAGCATATTGTTGACCTTCGTATCGCAATGGCATACGCGCTTGGGGAGCACCCCCTTGCGGTGAAGCCTCTCTGCAAAGCACATCGCATCTGCACGCCGTTCTATATCGGCCAATATACCTGCCACACTTGCCGCCCTGCCTACAGGATCGGCGGCAACGGCATCACGGAGCTGCCTGATACGCAGCTCCATATTATGGAAATCAGGTATGGTCTCCCCTAGCCTCTGAGGCAGGTCGCAAAGCATGGCCTGGAAACGGCCGAATGCCTGGCCGGCTATACGCGAGTACTCCGGAGTGACCGACTCATAAGACTTGGAGCCTGGGATGAAGACCATCATGCGCCAATAGCTTTCGCCATCATGGAAAAAAGTCTTGCCGTCAGCACCGGAAATAAAACGCAGCACATGGCGGTCTATATCAGGCGTGCCTGCCGCAAGCTCCTTTTCGCGCAGATGTGCCGTGACGGCCTCTATGTTTGATTGCAGCAGCCCAACATCCTTGAATATGGCGTTGTTTATCCGCTGCAACACATAATCGTGGCCCGAACCCGCAGTTTTAACAATATATGTATCATTTATAAGCCCGTTACCTAACGGACGTACCTCCTCCACGCCTCCCTGCGGAAGGAAATGGTATATCACAATGTCAAGCCCTTTCATATTGTCTATTTTTTATGATGATGACGGTAACCTTTTACCTTTTCCCATCCTCCGCGTGTAAAATCGGGGAATTCAACAGGCATTGAACCATTTTCCAGCGAAAGCGCCGACAACGGTGCTACAGCACACCACTCAGCAAGATCGTATACGTCCATGTCAAGAGGCAGTCCGTTACGGAGGCAATATACCAGACGGTAATCCATTATGAAGTCCATACCGCCGTGTCCGCCGACTTCCTTTGCCATGTCTCCAACCTCACGGATTATAGGATGTGTATATTTTTCAAGCAAGGCCGCTTCCTGTTCCTCGGAAATGAAACCATGGGCATCAAGGTCTTCATGGTCAGGAATTGAATCGGAAAAACCTTCAGGATCGAAAGCGTATCCTTGACGCATATATTTGTTTGCGAAGCCTTTAGTACCTGTCAGCTGATACATGCGCGAATACGGGCGTGGGTTAACGACATCATGTTGTATAAGCAAAGTCTTGCCGTTGGCAGTAGACATCATCGACATCGTATGGTCCCCGTTGGCAAACACTTCAGGACGTATTCCCGTAGTGGCCTCGATATAGTCAGGTGCACCGACAGCCTTGGTGTCCATTGCCACCAGCGATGTTATGCGGTCGCCTCGGTGTATATCCAGCAACTGACAAGCCGGGCCCATACCGTGTGTAGGATACACATCACCGCGGTTTGCCTGGTTATATGCCATACGCCAATTTTTCCAGTAATATGGCCAGAATTCCTTAAGATTATGGATATAGCTTCCTTCGACATGCATAATGTCGCCAAACAGCCCGGCCTGGGCCATATTAAGCGTATTCATCTCAAAGAAATCGTATACGCAGTTTTCCAACTGCATGCAGTGCTTGCGTGTACGTTCCGATGTGTTTACGAGCTGCCATATCTCATCAAGGTTCATGGCCGCAGGCACTTCTATAGCCACGTGCTTGCCATGCTCCATGGCATATACCCCCATAGGAGCATGCGACAACCAATCAGTCGCTATATATACAAGGTTGATGTCCTCCCGGTCACACAACTTCTGCCATGCCAACGAATCACCATAGTACATCGCAGGTTTAGCCAGACCCTTGCCGGTGACACGTCTTGCGGCACTTTCCACACGGGCCGAATCAAGGTCGCACAATGCCACCACTTTCGTACCCGGTATATGCAGGAAACGTTCTACGGCATCCGGGCCTCGCATGCCCAGCCCTATGAATCCTACGCGCACCGTATCGATAGGCTTAGCGGCAAACTCTATCATATCTTCCTGTCCTTCCGGACGTTCCGGCACATCAGTCGTAATGATTCCTGATTTTCCCGCCTCCCTTGAAGAACACGCCGACAGCAAAGCCATACCGACCGATAATAAACTCACTAATAATGATTTA
>VSPW01000133.1 GCA_009775535.1 Muribaculaceae bacterium | reverse complement strand
GGCGTATATATGATAGTGCAGACATATGCATATATAGACAGTATATATAGCATATATAGCAGGGACAGGGATGTACCGACAAAATGGTACATCCCTGTCCCTGTTTCATTGAGGCGTGGCGTCAAAGGACGCCCCAGCCTCAATAGCACTCCTTGCCGTTGGGGAAGTCTGACGACTTTACATCCTCGATATAGTGCCCTACGGCCTCATTTATTACGGAGGATAGGTCGGCATACCGCCGTAGGAAGCGTGGCGAGAACCCCTGGTTTATGCCGAGCATGTCGTGCATCACTAGCACCTGCCCGTCGACCCCGCCGCCGGCACCAATGCCGATTACGGGTATCGCGACCGCCTGGGCTACCTTTGCGGCAAGCTCGGCAGGTATCTTTTCAAGCACCAGGGCAAAGCATCCGACCTCCTCAAGCATCTTGGCATCGGCAAGCAGTTTGGCAGCCTCGGCCTCCTCGCGTGCGCGTACCGCATATGTCCCGAACTTGTTTATTGACTGGGGAGTCAGCCCCAAATGGCCCATGACAGGGATGCCGGCGCATAGTATACGCTCGATGGACTCCTTTATCTCCTCACCGCCTTCCATCTTGACTGCTTCGGCGTGGCTTTCCTTCATAATGCGTATTGCGGATGCGAGAGCTTCCTTTGAATTTCCCTGATAAGTGCCGAAAGGCATGTCGCATACGACGAGTGCGCGTTTGACGCCCTTCATCACGCTTTTTGCGTGGTATATCATCTGGTCAAGGGTCATAGGCAATGTCGTGACGTTGCCGGCCATTACATTTGAGGCGGAATCGCCCACCAGGATTACATCAATCCCGGCCTCGTCTATGAGTTTGGCCATTGAATAGTCGTATGCGGTAAGCATGGCTATCTTTTCTCCGCGCTGCTTCATTTCGGCCAGGCGGCGCGTAGTCACTTTACGTTGGTCTTCACTTGTGTAGGTTGACATAATTTACTTTTTTCAATTATGTATCTTCATATCTTCCAGTCTACAAAGTAACGCAACTCTACAATAAGGGCAAGGCTAAAAGGTTAAAATTTTGCATAACGTGTATTCAGCCCCGGAAATTTGTTTACCTTTGTCTTATTATAAGAAGTATATATACATACACGACATGAAGATAATCAATTTCAGTGAGTGCCCATCGCTTGTGAGTCAATATCTGATGGAGATGCGCAATGTTGATATACAGGGCGACATGCTGCGTTTCCGTGAGAACCTTGCGCGTGTTGGCGAGATAATGGCATATGAGATAAGCAAGACCCTCCGATACAGGAAGGATGTTATAAATACGCCTCTGGGAGAATGTAGCTGTGATGTCATTGACGAACCTATTGTCCTTGCCACCATTTTCCGTGCCGGTGTCCCGTTTCACCAGGGATTCCTGAAATATTTTGACCATGCCGAGAATGCATTCGTGTCGGCCTACCGCAAATATAAAGAAAAGGAGAACTTTGACGTATGCATAGAATACCTGGCTTCTCCACGCCTGGACGGGAAAACATTGATACTTGCCGATCCTATGCTTGCCACCGGGGCTTCAATGGAATTGAGCTACCGGGCACTGCTCACCAAGGGAGAGCCGCGCCATATCCATGTAGCTTCGGTGATCGCATCACGTCAGGCCGTGGAATATATACAGCGTACTTTCCCACAGGACAGGACCACAGTATGGGTAGCAGGGATTGACGATGAGATCAACTCGCATTCATATATAGTGCCGGGACTCGGAGATGCAGGCGACCTTGCTTATGGGTCTAAGGATTGAGCCTAATAGGCTGATATTACAATATTGAAAAGACGCGGACATAGCTTTAACATGTCCGCGTTAACTCATTTTAACTGAAACTATTTTATATAAATACAAAAAAATCGCAGTATCTTTGTTCTTCTATAGCGGATCGTATAAAAAAGCCAAAATTATAGTCTATGTTTACATCCCTACGTAGGATATTTTCAGTTATGGCGATGTGTATCGTTACTATTGTTTCATATGCGGCGATACCAGCGAACTATTACTCATCGTTGGCAGGTAAGAAGGATGCGGAACTGAAGAATGCCGTCTCAATGCTTATATCAAAGCTTACCAGTGTATCTTCCTATTCCGACCTTCCCCGGTATTTCCAGACCACGGACGTATATCCTGCATCCAGCCGATGGTGGGACATGTACAGCAACATCCCGTTGTACGCCCCCAGTTTCAAGGGTCTCAACCGAGAGCACTCTTTCCCTAAAAGTTGGTGGGGCGGCAGTACCTCAGTAAAGGCGTATACTGACCTCAACCACCTGTATCCGTCAGAAGCGGCCGCCAACCAGGCGAAGAGCAATTATGTGCTCGGAGAGGTGGATATGTCGTATAAGGTGACATTCGACAACGGTGTGGTCAAGGTTGGCTATCCTTTGCGAGGGCAAGGCGGCGGTCAGACCACTGTGTTTGAGCCTGACGAAGAATATAAGGGCGATTTTGCGCGAACATATTTCTATATGGCCACATGCTATCAGGATTATACATGGACATCGCGCGGAACAGCCATGTTACAGCAGAATCTGTATCCCACCTTACAGCCATGGGCATATGAAATGTTGCTGCGGTGGAGTCGTGAGGACGAGGTGTCGCAAAAGGAGATAGACCGTAATGATGCCGTATACCGTTTCCAGAACAACCGTAATCCGTTTATCGACTTTCCTGAATTGGCAGAATACATATGGGGCAACAAGAAAGGGCATATATTCAATCCAGAAAGTGGTGGCGACCCTGAAATCCCTACCGGAGACCCCGACCTTATCGCCCCGACCAATAACATCAATCTTGAATTCGGGCAGGTTGCGCTTGGTCAGCGGCAGACGGCCCAGCTGTTTTTCCGCGGTGAAAATATCCGTGGATCGATGGACGTGGTAGTATATGGTACAGACAAGGCTATGTTTTCCGTGGATGCCACTACCATTCCGGCAGCAAGTGTCAACAATATTAATGGGTTTTACCTTCCTGTAAGATACAACCCGACGGCCACCGGACAGCATGTGGCAAAGATTGCCGTATCTGGTGGCGGCATTGTCGGCTCACGTGTCATAAACTTGCGTGGGGAATGCCTGCCTGTGCCGCAACTGTCAGTGATAAAGGCAACCCCGGCAACAGATGTAACCTCCGAATCATATGTTGCAAACTGGGAAGAACCAGGTGATGTGGTCGACTATTATATCGTTAACCGCACGCGTTATGTCGGAGGCGAGCAGTACACGGAACAGCTTACTGCCGAGGAGAACTCGCTGCTGATTGAAGGCTTCGGCGATAGTGACAGTGAAAGCTATACCGTACAGTCCGTGCGTCTCGGATATACGTCCACGCCTTCAAACGTTATATATGTCTCAAGTTCCGGAATACAGGGCATCGAGGCGGATAAGCCATTGATATTGGAAGCATTCCCCGGCGGATTCCGTTTCCTGACATCCGATGTGCTTTACGGTGTGTGTGTTTATGACATTTCCGGCAAATTGATTGCCTCACTCCAGGAAGCAGACGGATATACAGAAGTCTTGTTGCCACCCGGGGTATATATAGTATCTGCACCGGGAAGCACACGTCCGCAGCGTATAATTGTAAGATAACTGAAAAATAAATAACAAAACCTCATATTACAAAAATGGATCTCTTTGAAACAATAAGCGCCGACATCAAGAAGGCGATGCTGGCCCGTGAAAAAGTGCGCCTTGAGGCACTTCGCGGCATCAAGAAAGAATTTTTGGAAGCCAAGACCGCCAAAGGGGCGGAAGGCGGACTGTCTGATGATGCCGCAATAAAAATCCTTGTTAAAATGGCAAAGCAGCGCCATGAAAGCGCACGCATATACCAGGAGCAGTCCCGCCCGGAATTGGCCGAAAATGAATTGGCCGAAGCGGCAGTGATCGAAGAATACCTACCAAAACAGCTTTCTGACGAAGAACTGACAGCAGAGCTTAAGGATATCATTGCACAGGTAGGGGCAACATCAGCCAAGGAGATGGGCAAAGTCATGGGTGTGGCCACAAAAGCATTGGCTGGACGGGCTGATGGACGAGCCATCCAGGCCAAGGTGAAAGAACTGTTGGCTTAGAGCCTTGATAATAAAATAACCAATCATATATATACGATATGTTGACACTCCAGCAAATAAAGGACGCCCCCGAAGCAATCGTAGAGCGTCTTGCCGTCAAAGGTTTTGACGGGAAAGAGCCGATAGCACGCGTCCTTGACCTTGACGGACGCCGCCGTGAGCTCCAGCTTTCAAACGATACCCAGGCTGCAGAGCTTAACCGTGCTGCCGCAACCATAGGCAAGCTTATGAAGGAAGGGCGTCGTGAGGAGGCAGATGCCGCAAAGGCAGAAGTCGCCAAATTGAAGGAATCACAGAAAGAAGTTGCCGATGCGTTGGCTGCCACAGAGGTGGAGATACGTGAGATATTGCTCACTATTCCGAATGTGCCTTGTGCGATGGTGCCACAGGGGCGTACGGCAGAAGACAATGTTGTGGAGAAGACCGGAGGACATATGCCAAAATTGTCTGCGGATGCGATGCCACACTGGGATCTCGCCAAGAAGTACAATTTGATAGACTTTGATCTGGGCGTAAAGATTACAGGCGCAGGATTCCCCGTATATCTCGGCAAGGGCGCAAAGCTCCAGCGGGCACTCATACAGTTCTTTCTGGATGAAGCGTCAAAGTCTGGATATCTTGAAGTGCAGCCCCCATATGTAGTGAACGAGGCATCGGGCTACGGTACTGGGCAGCTTCCCGACAAGGAGGGTCAGATGTACTACGTCAATGAGGACAACCTCTACCTGATACCTACGGCCGAAGTGCCTGTGACAAATATATACCGCGATGTCATAATCCCGGCCGACCGCCTGCCTATAAAGAACTGTGCCTACTCTGCATGTTTCCGCCGTGAGGCCGGCAGCTACGGCAAGGATGTGCGCGGCCTCAACCGCCTGCACCAGTTTGACAAGGTGGAGATCGTGCGCATTGAGAAGCCGGAGGATTCATATGCCGCCCTGGAAGAGATGAAGGACCATGTGCAGGGGCTTCTGGAAAAGCTAGGGTTGCCGTGGCATATACTCCGCCTTTGTGGTGGGGACATGAGCTTCACTTCAGCCATCACATTTGACTTTGAGGTGTATTCAGCGGCCCAGGGACGCTGGCTGGAAGTGTCGTCGGTATCCAATTTTGAGACATACCAGGCCAACCGTCTCAAATGCCGTTACCGTGGTGACGATAAGAAGACACGCCTTTGCCATACGTTGAACGGTTCGGCACTAGCCCTGCCACGTATCATGGCGGCATTGCTTGAGAACAACCAGACCCCGGAAGGCATTATTGTCCCGGAATGTCTGCGGCGTTATACAGGCTTCGATATAATCGACTGATAATAAAGATTTGCAATAATCCCCGCTATGCATATCCGTGTGGTGAAGTGACCCCAAAAAGTTAGACGGGTTATTTACTATCCGATTTGAGAAAGAGTTCGGTATTTTACCGGACTCTT
>VSPW01000132.1 GCA_009775535.1 Muribaculaceae bacterium | reverse complement strand
AAATCAATATTCTTGCCACTAACCACGGCGACAAGACATTTAATACCGAGAAGTATACATTTAATGTGGACGATGACGCCCCCAATAGTTTTGACAATGAATGGGACAAGATGAAAGATGCCTTGTCGGCTCTCTACGAGCTTGACAATGCCGGCGATCAGGGTTCGCGTACAACGGTGCTTGCCGCTACCGTAAATACGGGCGTTGAATATACATTCCCGCTTTACCGCAAGCTGTCGTTCGGACTATTGAATACCACACGCATACAGGGAGACTATACCTGGACAGATTTCCGCCTGTCGGCCAATATTGCTCCGGTAAAGTGCCTTTCGGCAAGTGTCAACGGATCTGCGGGTACATTTGGCATGGGATTCGGATGGCTGCTCAACCTCCATTGCCCCGGGTTTAATTTCTTTGCCGGAATGGACCATACAATCGGCAAGGTGACCAAGCAGCCATATCTCCCTCTTAATTCCAATGCATCTTTCAACCTTGGCATGAACTTCCTGTTCTAACTAGTAGATAACAGCATAATATTATTGAAACAGCCCTTGCCGTTTTTTTGGCAAGGGCTGTTTATTGTGTGCAACATGTGTTGGGGCGGGCCTTGAAATATGCGGAATATGATAATATAAGAAGGCCGGAGCAATATGCCCCGGCCTATAATGTCAGTGATGGTTGGCCGTATTATTTAACGCGCTCAACGTAGCTGCCTGTGCGGGTGTCTACACGCACCTTGTCGCCGATGTTGCAGAAGAGAGGAACGCGTATCTCAGCGCCTGTCTCAAGTGTTGCGGGCTTGAGGGTGTTGGTTGCGGTGTCGCCTTTGATTCCCGGTTCGGTGTATGTAATCTCAAGTACAACGTTGATCGGCATCTCGCATGTCAGGATTGTGTCGGATGCGGCGTGTACCATGGCTTCACAGATGTCGCCCTCTTTCAGGAACTCTACACCATCGATGCCTTCTCCAGGAAGTGCAACCTGTTCAAATGTTTCGGTGTGCATGAAGTTGTAGCCCATGTCGTCTTTGTAAAGGTACTGATACGGGCGGCGTTCTATGCGTACTTCGTTTACTTTCACGCCTGAGTTCCATGGTTTGTCGAGGACGCGGCCTGTCTTTACGTTCTTGAGCTTTGTGCGTACGTAATCCGCGCCTTTACCAGGTTTCACGTGGAGGAATTCAACGATGAAGAAGTAGTTGCCGTCGATATCGAGGCACATTCCGTTCTTAAAATCTGCAGTAGTTGCCATAAAATGGTATTTGATATTATATTAATATGTTTATGTGTCTGTTATGATGCGATGTTGCAGTGCATATACCAGCAATTAAAGTGCAAAATTACGAATTTTATCGGCATTTATGGTATGACTAATGTAAAAAAATGAGGCATCCTCCCCATTTGCCTCGGGGAGGATGCCTTTAACCTATGTGTTGTAATTTCAGGTTGCAGGGTATCGTCTATTCTTCGATGGTAGGACGCATTTCGTATGATACCATAGCTACGGTGAATCCCCAGTAGATGAATGCAATTGAGGTCAGGAATGACACCATCATCATGTTCTGTACCCATCCGGCTTCCATAAAGAAGAATCCGATAAGGCATAACAGGATGCCGTTGATGATGCCCAGCCACCAGTATTTTCCGCTGCGGTTGCATGCCCTTATGAGGGCTTCAATTCCCCAGAAGATAAATACGAAGGCGAGGAAATAGGGGAATACCATTTCGGATAGGATAATGCTGCGTACGAGCATGAATCCGATGAAGATGTCGATGACACCTCCGGCGAGCCACCATCCCCATCCGCGAGGGCGGTTCTGGCCGGCTGATACGCATAGCTGGACTATGCCGGCAAGGATAAGAAGCCAACCGAAAATCTGTGATGCGATCGCGTATCCGGCTTCAGGGAAGAACCAGTATGTAAATCCTCCGATGACAAGCAGGATGCCTACCAACAGGACTGCCCACCAATAGCGGGACTGTCCTAAATAGCTGAAATTAATAGCTTTCATAACAATTGAGTTTTATAAATAGATGAAGTGAGTTATTCAAGTCCATTCCTTGCGGAATTTACTTTATAACAAACCTTAAACCTCTTTTGTTTTTGGTATCTGGCGGTAAAAACGGTGGTTTCGGTAGGGATGGGGCTATTTGTGGCTATGGTCGGCTGTACGGGTGAGGTATACCATGTCTTTGAGAGCCATACCGTCCTCAATGATAGGGTGGTCGTAGTTGTCGGTGAAGAAATTAGGGATACGGTGGGAGTATGTGTATCCGCATGAGCGGTATAAGTCCAGTGTGGACGGGACTTCGCCTGTTCCGACTATTATCTTGCGTCCTCCATACCGGTGGTGTATCCAGTAAAGGAATTCGCGTCCGTATCCCATCCTTTGGCGGGAAGGTATGACGGCGATGTCCTTTATCTCGACTGTTTCCGGGCTGTGATCCGTTACCAGGCATACAGCAATGTCAACTCCACAGACTGACGCCACGTATAGTTTGCCATCATCGATATACCGGCATACCATATCTTCCGTTATGCGAGATAACTATACACAATATCAGATAGTTATAAATTTAGCGGTGTACTGATGGTGTACTAATTAGTTGGATAAATAGAAAACGGGAGGCTCGATTTTAGGATTTTTAAGGGGCGTTAGTTATATTTAATGCGATTCTTTTTCGGTGAGTTGCCAAAGATTTGGGTGTCTGAATGGCAGGTCATTGAGAATAAATCGCTAATTTTGCAGTCGGATTGACCTCGGTCAGTTCACGACATATTGGTAAATCAAGAAGCGTTATGCTTTTCTCGTAGTCGGGAACGTAGGAAATTCAAGACTAATCCGAGAGTAGGCATAGTGGTTCTCACGCGTATAGCGTGGGCTGCTATTCCCACATCTTTGGATTAAGGTTATTCCTACGACCTCCGACTTATGACGTGGCATAGTTGGCTCACGTTTTCTTTGTTGGTTATCGCAATCATAGAGCCAATGATTGAAATATATACTTTTGGGTATGGCATGAATAACCCAGGAACTGTAATTTTGCATTATCAATCATAAAAACAACTCGCATGAAATTTATTACCACTTTAACACTCATGTTTCTTGGTGTGGGAATGGCAGCGGCCCAGGAGATTCAAGACACTATAAAGGCGCAAGAACTCAATGAGGTTGTAGTCGAAGCTGCCAACCAAAGAATCAACGCAGAGGTCTCCACATATATTCCTATGGCACGCCAAAAGAACGCTGCCCAAAACGCGGTTGCACTTCTTTCTCAAATGTCAATACCACAAATTGATGTTGACCCGGTAAGTCAGGCTGTGAAAACAGCACATGGACAGAATGTATCAATTTTCATTGACTATGTTCCTGCTACATCAGAGGACTTAAAGGGTATGAAAACTCAGGATGTAAAAAAGGTCGAGTATTATCAGCATCCGTCAGATGTCCGTTTTCAAGGGGCCAAATACGCTGTCAATTTCGTGATGCAAAAATATGAGTGGGGAGGATATACCAAAATCAATGCCAACAAGTGGTTTGGTGTCAATAGGACAGAAGGGGAACTATATTCCAAGATGGCATATAAACGAATGACATTTGATGTATATGCCGACGAAATTTATCTTACCAATCGGCATATGGGGCAAAACTCGGTAGAGAGTTTCAAGTTTATAGATTTCCATGGAAGCGGCCCTCAATCAATAACACGGACATCCGAAACAAAATCAAGTCTTTATCGCAACAATAGTAATGATTTTAGCCTCCGGGCATTATATAATACTGACCATATCCAGATTTCAAACCGTATAGCATACAGCTTGACGAATATTCCGCATAATAATTTGAATAGCGGGTTGTCTTATTCATCTGACCTATTCCCGATATTGGAATCATCTACGGTTGCTTCTTCAAAGGATTGGGCACTGAGATATAACGGTAATTATTATTTCAAACTTTCTCAATGGGCGGCTCTTAATGTGGAAGCAAGCTATACATACGGCAGGAACACTTCCAACTCAAATTACTCCATTCTTGACGGACTGACAATAATCAATAACGCGAAAGAAGATGTGCATAAATACGTCACTTATCTTCACTTGAACTGGAATCCCAACAAAGCAAACCAATTCTTCACAAACTTTGGAGTACAGCATGATTGGAATTTAATCAACTATTTGGGCAATTCTCCGTCAAAGCAGAAATATGATGTGGGAATATATTTCCTTGGACAAAACTACCAGCACATCTTTAATGAAAAATGGAATGTGGGAGCGTCGTTGGCATGGATATGGGAAACGAATAGAATTTCCGGGATAAAGGCTGACAACAATTTTCCGCAGACGAATATCAACGCCACATGGTCGCCGAATGATAAGAATCAGATTTATTTCACAGCCAACTACGGTTCGATGTTTCCAAGCGCATCACAGAAAAGCCCCAATATGCTCCAACAGGATGAATTGATGTGGTATCGTGGAACGCCGGAATTGAAGGATTACAAATACACAAACGGAATGCTTTCATATACTTGGCTGCCTAATAACAAATGGCAACTGAATGCCGATGCATATTTCGGTTATATCAAAGACCGATGTGTGACGCTCTATTCGCCTACAGGTCCTGACGGAACAATGCTGCGCCAATATTTCAACGGCGGCGATTATTTCAGCGATTACATTGGAATGAGTGCTACAGGTAAATTCTTTGGAGGTAAACTGATAGCGAAACTGCGTCCTCAATTTTGGATGCGAAAAACCACCGGGGATTATGCTTGGAGCAACAATCAGCTGACTTGTACCGCGCAACTTACCTACTATTTAGGAAATTTCTATTTCTTCGGATGGTATATGACCCCGAGTAAATACCAGCAGGATCACAGCGGAATAATTAGCAGAACGCCGTCAAAATATCAACTACAAATCGGTTGGGGCAAAGGTGCATGGAATATCAGCGCGTCAGCATATAATTTCTTCCATACATCATGGGATGACTACAAAGAGTCATTGACAAGCGAGTATTACAGTTTTGACCGTACCACATTCGGCACTCAACACCATGCGCGATACACGATCTCTGTCACCTATACAGTTGGCTATGGTAAAAAGGTTCAGCGCAAAAACGAAATGTCCGGCTCTGGCACGGCAGGTTCTGCTATCTTGAAATAACGATGTGTCTAAATTTCCAGTCTAAACGGAGTAATCACGGATAGATATTATTATCCACCGAGAAAGATTGCAGTTCTCTCTCGGTGGATTTATATATTACATTGACCGTCCGCGGGATTGCTTCGGTTCTCTGGGTTGGAGGCCGAGTTTATCAAGGAATTTGCGAGCCATGTTGCGGAACCATTAGAACACGTTTACTCCGTCGATATTCAACATGAAACGGCGTTTATCAGCTGGATTCCCTTCCAATTTGGCAACCGAACCCTCCGTGCGGAACGTCTGATTGTGTTCCGATGAGAAAAGGACACCTGCAAACCCGACCGACTCTTGGGTGAGAATTCTCTGCGTGAATCTGTCGGGAAATCCGATATGGGTAAAGTATCGC
>VSPW01000131.1 GCA_009775535.1 Muribaculaceae bacterium | reverse complement strand
CAATTCAATGAAAGGATTGCCAGGCTGGTCAACACACCGGCCATGCATAATGTGTGGGTGACAGCCGAACTTCTCGATGTCGCCGTCAGGGGCGGGCATTGCTATATGGAGCTTATCGACAAAGACCCGTCAACAGGACAGACAATGGCAAAGATACGCGGAATAATATGGGCCAGCTCATACCATGCCCTATCCCGCCGTTTCCTTGAAGCCACCGGACAGCAACTGTCAACAGGCCTTAAGGTAATGCTTTGTGTAAGTGCTAATTTCCATAGCGTATTCGGGCTGTCGCTGGTAATAAGCGACATCAATCCGGAATATACCATAGGCGATGTGCTCCGCCGGCGTCGCATGATGATCGAACGCCTGCAAAAAGAAGGCATCTTCGATCTCAACCGCACACTGCCATGGCCCGATGTTGCACAAAGGATAGCCATCATATCAGCCCCAGGAGCTGCCGGATACGGCGATTTTATACACCAGCTCTATACCAACCCACGCCGACTGCGGTTCAACACACGCCTTTTCAAAGCCACAATGCAAGGCGACAAAGCTCCGGCAGACATAATCGATGCACTGACACGCATATCTGTCCAGACGGATGACTGGGACGCTGTGGTGATAATAAGAGGAGGTGGCTCTACAAGCGATCTGGCCACACTTGACAATTACGAACTTGCCTCCCATATAGCACAGTTTCCTCTACCGGTTATTGTCGGCATTGGCCATGAACGGGATATAACCATTCTCGACTATGTGGCAAACATGCGCGTCAAGACACCGACAGCTGCAGCCGAATGGTTGATAACACATAACAATGAGGCCCTTCAGAACCTACGTATGCTAGGAGGAGTATTGCTACAGGCAGTAACCGACCGCATACAGGGAAGCCAACGCCAGATGTCGTTTATAGAAGGCCGGATTCCTGCCATAGCCTGCTCCGCCATTGAACGCTCAAGGGCACGACTCCGGCAAACAGCCATATCCGTCAAAGGTATCACATCTTCGGCACTCCGCAGCAACATGGACAAGCTGTCAAACCTTGCCCAGGCCATTGTAAGGAACAACGCCGTGAACATAGAAAAGAAAAAGGCATCCCTTGATAGCCTGGAATCCCTGTTGGAAGCACTGTCGCCACTTTCAACATTGAAACGGGGATACTCTATCACCCGTATTGACGGGAAAAGCATAAAAGATGTCTCCTCTATAAGGAATGGCGACACAATAACCACTACACTCGCCAACGGCACACTGACATCAATAGTTAATTAGCATATTTTAACCATTTTGCCATGCCAACAGAAAACAATACAAAGTTCACCCCTATAGATAAATTAAAGTATTCGGAAGCCCTCGCCGAACTGGAAAGCATCGTGCGCACCCTACAATCTGACAATTGCGACATTGACAGGCTTACAATACTTACTCAACGCGCGACTGAACTACTGTCCGCCTGCCGTTCACGCCTAACAGCCACAGACAACGAATTGCGCTCAATCCTCTCATCACTGGAAAACGAACAAGCATAGGCCTGTCATGAAGGTGATGTATAGACTGTATATATGCGCCATCTTCTCCGCATGCCTTATGATATGCTGTCTGGGATGCGGCAATGGGACGGACGTTGAAACAAAAGAGTGTCTCGGGAATATACTTGACAGTTTTGAAGGAGAAAAAGCATATGCCGAGCACCTCCCGGCAATGCCCGATGAAGAATGCGAACCTATACGCACACGGCACTTCCGCCAGACATTCGGACGACTACTGAATGACAGCAATTATCTCCATAAACAGGCAGCAAAGACACTTGGACTTGAAATAGTAGATGGCCCTTACAGGGCCTGGAATACAAAACGCCCAATTGTCAGGGTATCGTCATGCGAAGAATACTTTGTGGACACACTCACCCACTCATATCCGTACCTTGTACCTGAAGCTGCAGACCTTCTACGGGAGATTGGACACCGTTTCCGCGACACACTCCATGCCAGAGGCGGAGGTGAATACCGCATCCGCATGACGAGCGCGCTGCGCACTTCTGGTACAATCAGGCGGCTACGCCGCATAAACCGCAATGCGGTAGACACGTCAGCACACCAGTTCGGTACAACATTCGACATAGCATACAATAAATATATATGTGACGGCACAAATCACCCACGGACGGCCAACGACCTGAAAAACCTGCTTGCCGAGATCATCAGCGACCTTCGCCAAGAAGGCAGATGCTATGTCAAATATGAACGGAAACAAGGCTGCTTCCATATAACGGCAAGGCAATGAGCCCGTTCTTTTATATGATTAACCGATAAGACATGGATAACAATAACAACACAACCGAAAACAGGAAGCCCGGCAGGCGCATCATGCATATTTTAGCGAAAACTATAAAATATGCCGCCTGGACCGTAATGGCAATACTGCTGGCATTGTTTGCCACGATTGTAATGATAACAAAAGTCCTCAATCCGCAACGGCTTACACCAATTGTTGAACAGGTCGCATCAAGCGTACTGGATGCAGACATAAAGATATCACGGACAGAACTGTCTTTATGGGACAATTTTCCGTTCCTTACAATAGAGATTGACTCTCTGGAAGTATTGCCTGGAAACATCAGAAGACTGCCAGCCGACATACGTAGCCAGCTGCCCCAAGGCACTGACACGGTAATGTCATTTGAAAAGTTCAAGGCATCAGTCAATCTGGCAAAACTCGCCACTTACACCATAGAATTGAGGGATGTAGAGCTTACCTCCCCAAAGCTTACATTAGTCGACATAAGTGACGGGGTCTCCAATTATGATATAGTAAGGCCATCAGAAGAAGATGACGGTCCGTCGCCAGACTTACCTACAATCGAATTCAACAGGATACGCCTTATAGAACCCCGACAGATAAAATACTACAACCTTACAGACAGCACATCCGCCATATTGGCAATAAAATCCGTGGATTTCCATGGAGACGAAGCGCCTACATACAGTATGGATATACAGACCAATGTCCATTCACCCCTACTTGAAGAATTTAACAAAACGGAAATAAGCATAGGCTTGGACGGAAACATAAAATGGGATCAGAAACACCCGACATCCCTGTCGCTTTCCGGCTTCACCGCACATGCGGCGTTCATAACAGCCAAAATCGATACCGAAATTGAATTTGACAACGGCATCACCGTTGAATCACTTGACCTTAATCTAGAACCGATACCACTGTCTGAGGCAATTTCATATATTCCTAACAGCCTTAAAAAGGAATATGGCCTTGACCGCCTACGGTCCAATGCCGACATATATGTATCAGCCAACCTATTAAGCCCGTTCAATACCGACACGGACCTATTACCTCATATCGCATTGAACGTATCCGTCCCTGACTGCCAGATATGTTACCGGAATATCGATCTGGGCAAATTTAAGGCCAGCATATGCATGACCACCACCAAAGACGGTAACCCTGACAATGCAAGGATTGAAATCAAGGAACTATATGCCTGCGGCCGTAACAGAGGACTTGACATCAGCATACGCGGAATATTGACAAACCTGTTGACTGATCCCTATTTCAATGGCACGGTAAACGGCAATATCCGTCCGGGGCTTTTGCCAAGGGCCATTTACGAACACTACGGGACTGAGATCGGAGGCAATATAACCATTGATACGGAAATAGAGGCACGTCCATCACAACTTAACCGCAACTCATTCCATAACCTCCACCTTAAAGGAATTGTCGGCCTAGACAAAGTAAAGGTCGCATTCTTAGAGACAGGCGATTCAATATATATTGACCATGGAAAGATTGAACTGGGGACAAACAACTCTTTCGTCCATGATTCGCAAAGATCGCCCAATTTGCTCACAGCATCGTTAGCAATTGATTCTGCACGCGCGCATACCGCCGGCCTTTCCGTTATCATGACCGGTTTCCGTGCTGGAATGGGATGTGTCAACGATAAGGACAGCAATGATACGACAAAAATCAATCCGATTGGGGCAACAATACGGCTCAATACCCTTAATATGGTGCAACTAAGCGACTCAACACGCCTCAGACTGCGGGATGTGGGCTGCTTTGCCACCATAAAGAGATACCAGCACATGGAACGCGTACCTGAAATCATCGCTGCAATAAACGCCCGCCGGGTGAATATGGGCAACCGTTCATTAAGATTCTCACTTTCAGGCGCGGAATGCAAGATCTCTGCCCACCGCGACACAACGCACAGACGAGCCCGCAGACATCCCATGGCTGCCACTGTCGATTCCTTGAAGCGCGCGCACCCTACACTTCCGGCCGACTCTATATTCCTGCTAGCCGGAAAGAAATTCAATAAGCATCGGACGCAAAAGGCATTGGACAGGTCAGAAATGGAGACCATTGAATTCGAGATAGCAGACGGATTCGCCCGTTTCCTGCGCAATTGGGTACTTGACGGGAAAGTGTCAGCAAAAAGCGCCAGACTGTTCACCCCCGTATTCCCACTGCGTAACCGCATGAACAACCTGGCATTGGATTTCACATCCGACAGCCTCAAGATATCCAACGTTGCGTACCAGGCTGGACATTCCGACTTCAAGGTAAAAGGTACAATCTCCAATATGCGCAGGGCTGTATTGTCACATGGCCGCTCCCCGCTTAAAGTCAGGTTTGACATGCAGTCGGACACAATAGACATCAACCAGATAGCCGCCGCCGTATTCTCTGGCGCAGCATACAGCGCAAAAGCAGATTCACTCAACAGCACTCTTGACTTCAGTGGCTCAGACAGCGACGAATCACTGGAAAAGGACATGGAAAACCTACAGTCGTCACTTGAGAGCACAGGCCCGCTGCTTATACCGTCAAATATCGATGCCGACATAGACCTGAGCGCAAAAAATATAATGTACTCAGACCTGCTTCTGCATAAATTCAACGGATGTGTACAGGTGCGTAACGGTGCATTGAACCTCAACAACCTTACAGCATCCAGCGATGTAGGGTCGATTGACCTCTCCGCCCTTTACTCCGCACCGCGGGCCAATGACATGTCGTTCGGATTCGGGATGCAGGCCCGTGAATTCAACATATCCCGTTTCCTGAACCTTGTACCAGCCATTGACTCCGTACTGCCGCTCATGCGCGGTCTCGGCGGAATAATAGACGCGGAAATTGCCGCCACATGCGACATCAGCAAACAGATGGATATTGACATACCGTCACTGAAAGCTGCAATCAAACTTCACGGCGACAGCCTTGTCGTACTTGATGAAGAGACATTCAAGACTATATCAAAATGGCTATTCTTCAAGAAAAAGAACCGGAATCTCATTGACTCCATGTCGGTAGAAATGATAGTGGAGGATTCCCAGCTACAGATATTCCCATTTACATTCAATTTTGACAGATACAAACTCGGCGTAATGGGCAATAATGACTTTGACATGAACTTCAACTACCACATAGGCGTATTAAAATCACCGATACCATTCAAATTTGGGGTAAATGTATCCGGGACCCCCGACAAGATGAAAATCAGGCTCGGCGGATGCAAGTTCAAGAAAGGCATGGAGGCCCAGAA
>VSPW01000130.1 GCA_009775535.1 Muribaculaceae bacterium | reverse complement strand
GGCTGGCTGCGAGGTCGCGTCGGTTGATGCGGTTGAGCGAGCGCAGGATATCGTCGCGGTAGTTGCGGTCGTACCAGAAGAAGTATTTGCGTTGTGCCAGTTTTTCTTCTGGCCTGACGGCGGTGAATATCTTTTCGCCGGTGTATGGGTGATAGCCGGAGTAGTATATTTCGGTTGCCACTGTCATCGGTGTGGGCGTGAAGTCCTGCACCTGTTCAAGGTGGAAGTTGAGGTTCTTTGTCTCGACGGCGAGCTGTGCCATGTCTTCTTCGTGGCAGCCTGGATGGCTTGATATGAAGTATGGTATCAGCTGCTGGTTTAGCCCTTCCGTACGGTTTACGCTGTCGAATATTTTCTTGAATTCGTGGAACAGTGAGAACGGCGGCTTGCGCATGATGTCCAGTACACGGCTGCATGTGTGCTCCGGGGCGACTTTCAGGCGTCCGGACACGTGGCGTGAGATCAGTTCACGGTTGTATCGGCGGTTGGCTTCATCTGTTTCCGGTATGCCTGTGCGGTGCATTGATAGGTCGTAGCGTACGCCGCTTCCGATGAAGGATTTCTTTACGTCCGGTATGGCATCGACAGCATGGTATATGTCGAGCAGGCGTGTGTGGTCGGTGTCGAGGTTGGGGCATGGCTTCGGGTGGAGGCAGGATGGCCGCATGCACCGTGCACATATTGATGTGTCGTGTCCATGCATTCCGTACATGTTGGCCGACGGGCCTCCCAGGTCGGAAATGTATCCTTTGAAGTCCGGCATCTTTGTGACCTGCCGTGCTTCGGCCAGGATGGATTCCTTGCTGCGGGATGCGATGAATTTGCCCTGGTGGGCGGATATTGTGCAGAACGCGCATCCGCCGAAGCATCCGCGGTGCATGTTTATGGAATGGCGTATCATTTCATATGCCGGAATTGGCTTGCCTTTGTAGCGTGGATGGGGGAGGCGTGTGTATGGCAGGTCGAATGATGCGTCGATTTCCTGTGTGGTCATGGGCGGCAGCATCGGGTTTACCTTTACAGCGGTATTGCCGTAGGATTGCCATAGTGTGGCGCCGTGCATGCGGTTGCTCTGTTGCTCGATGTGCCTGAAGTTGGCTGACTGCCGGCGCTTGTCGCGCAGGCAAGAGTCCCAGTCGTTGAGTATTATGTTGCTTTCTCCCGGTGGCGGCACTTGTGCTGCCTGCATCCTGATGACTGTTTGCGGGACATCGGTGATTGAGGAAATGTGCTGTCCGGAATCCAGACGAGAGGCGATATCAACAATGGTTTTTTCGCCCATGCCATATATTATCATGTCGATACTGGCGTCCATGATAATCGATGGCCGCAGCCGGTCCTGCCAGTAGTCGTAGTGGGACAGGCGGCGTAGCGACGCCTCTATGCCTCCTGCGATTATCGGGGTGTCGGGGTACAGGCTGCGGAGTATGCCGGAGTATACTATTGTGGGGTAGTCGGGGCGTGCCCCATGCCGTCCGCCTGGGGTGTATGCATCATCGCTCCGGCGGCGGCGGTTGGCTGTATAGTGGTTGACCATTGAGTCCATTGCTCCGGGAGATATGCCGAAAAAAAGGCGTGGCGTCCCGAATTTCTTGAAGTCACGGAGGTCGTCCTGCCAGTTTGGCTGCGGCACGATGGCGACGCGGTAGCCTGCGGCCTGGAGCGTGCGTCCTATCACGGCTGCGCCGAATGAGGGGTGGTCGATGTATGCATCGCCGGAAAATATCACTATGTCCACGTAGTCCCATCCGAGAGCCTTCATTTCTTTTACGGTTGTAGGCAGCCACATGGACGGGTGCAGGTTGTTGTAGTCTATTTGGTGTGGGTTGTTGGTTGTCGTCATAGTTCTGCCAGCCGTCCTTCCATTTTTAGTATTTCGTCGCGCAGGCGTGCGGCTTCAATAAATTCCATTTTCTTTGCTGCGTCAAGCATCTGCAGGCGCATGCGGTTGATAGACCGTTGCAGTTCGTCCTTGTTCATGTATGGTATGACAGGATCTGCTGCGATATCAACGGTTGTGGTGTATTCGTTACCGTATGGGATGCTGTGTATGGATTCGCCGTGACGATTCCTTTTGCCTGATTTGCCGGCGGATGGGGCACTGCTGCTGTCATCGATGCCTATTATTGCGTTCCGGGCCTTGATTATTGCCGTTGGGGTTATTCCGTGCTCTTCGTTGTATGCGAGCTGTATTGAGCGGCGGCGGTTGGTCTCATCGATTGTGAGCTGCATGGAGTCGGTGATCTTGTCGGCATACATTATTACCATTCCGTTGAGGTTGCGCGCTGCGCGGCCGACGGTCTGTGTAAGTGAGCGGTGAGACCGCAGGAATCCTTCCTTGTCGGCATCGAGTATTGCCACGAGCGACACTTCTGGCAGGTCGAGGCCTTCCCTGAGCAGGTTTACCCCGATAAGGACATCGAATTCTCCCTGGCGGAGGCCGTCGAGTATCTTTATACGCTCCATTGTCTCGACATCGCTGTGGATATAGGCGGCCTTTATCCCCATTTTTGCCATGTAGGCGTTGAGCTCTTCGGCCATCCGCTTTGTGAGTGTGGTGACCAGTATACGTTCATCGCGTTCGATACGGATCTGTATCTCTTCCAGGAGGTCGTCGATCTGGTTTAGTGACGGCCTGACGTCTATTACGGGGTCGAGGAGTCCAGTAGGGCGTATCACCTGTTCGACCACTATGCCTTCGGCTTCTTTCAGTTCGTAGTCGGCTGGTGTGGCGGAGACATATATTACCTGGTTTGTGAGCGTCTGGAATTCCTCGAAGCGCAGCGGCCTGTTGTCGAATGCAGATTGCATGCGGAAGCCGTATTCGACCAGGTTGGCCTTGCGGGAAAGGTCTCCGCCAAACATGGCACGTATCTGTGGTACTGTGACGTGGCTTTCGTCAATGATTGTAAGGTAGTCCTTGGGAAAATAGTCGAGTAGGCAGAACGGTCTTGATCCGGGTTCACGGCCGTCAAAATACCGGCTGTAGTTCTCTATACCGGAACAGTAGCCGATCTCTTTTATCATCTCTACATCGTAGGTGACGCGTTCGAGCAGACGTTTGGCTTCGAGCATCCTGGCTTCCTTTTCAAAAGCCGCGACCTCTTGGCCGAGGTCGAGCTGTATTTGGGCGATGGCTGATGCCTGGCGTGCCTGTGAGGTGACGAATATGTTTGCGGGGTATAATTTGAATTGGTCGTGGCTGCCCAGTGATACGCCGTCTTCTGCATATAGGGTGGTGATGGATTCTATCTCATCGCCCCAGAAGACTACGCGCAGGATTATTTCTTCGTAGGCCAGGCGTATGTCGATGGTGTCGCCCTTGACTCGGAATGTGCCTCGTGCGAGTTCGGTATCGTTCCGGGAATAGAGTGCCGATACAAGCTGGCGCAGGAACTGGTTGCGCGCAATTTTCTGTCCGGCCTTTACCGTGATGGCGCTTGCGTGGAAGTCTTCCGGGTTGCCGATGCCGTACAGGCATGATACTGAGGATACAACAATGACGTCCTGGCGTCCGGAGAGCAGCGCCGATGTAGTGGCCAGCCGCAGTTTGTCGATCTCATCGTTTATCATGAGGTCTTTTTCGATGTATTTGTCGACAGATGGGATGTAGGCTTCTGGCTGGTAGTAGTCGTAGTAGCTGACGAAGTATTGTACGGAGTTGCCGGGGAAAAAGTTCTTGAATTCGCTGTACAGCTGGGCTGCCAGGGTCTTGTTGTGGCTGAGTATCAGTGTGGGCCTTTTCACCTGCTGTATGACGTTGGCCATTGTGAATGTCTTTCCTGAACCGGTGACACCCAGGAGCACCTGTGCCGGTGTGCCGTCATTGACTCCGGCGACCAGCTGCTCGATGGCTTGTGGCTGGTCGCCTGTAGGGCTGTATTCTGAGCTTAGTTTGAAATCCATAACTTACAAAGGTACGGATTATCTGTAAAATAGCGGTAATGTATGGACTGTCTTTTAGGCTTTGACCAGAATTTTTTTTGACGGGTTCTAATTCTTTTTGTGGTTTCCCGGTGCAGGCAGCCTGCGTTGAGGGTCAGTATGTGTGGCTTTCCTTTTCAAGTTCTGCTTCGGTGAGCGGGGTTTTATCCATCTTGTGCCATACGTATGCTATGTATGCTATTACGAAGGGGACGAGTATGGATACCCATGTCATTACGGTGAGCGTGAACAGGGAAGAGGAGCTGTTTGCCAGCGTGAGCGATGACTGGATGTCGGTGACGGATGGGAGGTAGGATGTGCTGTTGTATCCGGCTAGCCAGAACAGGACTATTACGACCATTATTGTGCCTGTCCCGCTCCACCATATCCCTTTACGGTAGGTGGAGCTGAATCCGGTGCGAATTATAGCGTAGAGCACCATGACTGTCCCTATTGTGAATATCGCGGCCCACCACCATGTGGAGGTAAGGTTGCCGAGATATATGTTCTGTACCTGTACCATTGTGCCGTCTGGCTGTTGCCTTACGCCTTGTGATGTGAGCAGTACCAGCACGAAGCATATGAACAGTATGGCGAAGAATCCTCCGTTGAAAAGTACTTTTATCCTTGATGTGACCCCTTCGTGGCGGGCATCGCTGATGTTGTTGATGAAATACAGGGATGCCTGGGTGCGCGCCAGGAAGAATACGGTGAGGCCCAGGAGCAGGCATCTCCAGTCGGTGATGGCGTCCCATCCGTGTGAGTCGGACCATGTGGATATGACAGGTGATGCGCCGTTTATGATATTGACTTTGGCAACGGTGAATTCTCCACCGAAGAAGAATGTGCCTACGGCGACGCCCAGGAGTATGCATCCCACCAGGCCGTTGGCCATAAGGAATATGTCGTATGTGGCGGTGCCGTAAATGTTTCCGCGCTTGCGCCGGAATTCGTAGCTTACGGCCTGCAGGACGAAGCTGACAAGAATCAGCATCCATAGCCAGTAGGCGCCTCCGAAGCTTGTGGAGTAGAACAGGGGGAATGATGCGAAGAATGCTCCGCCAAATGTGACGAGAATGGTGAATGTCAGTTCCCATTTGCGGCCGAGGCTGTTGACCATCAGCTGGCGAGCAGCCTCGCTCCGTGTGCAGTAGAGCAGTGATTGTCCGCCTTGTATGAACAGCATGAATACAAGCAGTGCACCGAGCACTGAAATTATCAGCCACCAGTATTGTTGTAGTGTAGCGAGTTCCATGGGTATTTTATGGTGTTGTGGGTTATTTGTCAGGGTTCTCTATGTCGGTTTTAGCGCTTTTGCCGATCTGTCGAAGCATTATGCTTATCTCTGCTATAAGGAGCAGGGTGAACAGTACGGCGAACATCCAGAATGTGATCTGTACGGATATTGATGATATGTCGCTGATGGCGGCGTTTACGGGGAGTACGTCCTGGATGGTCCAAGGCTGCCGTCCGACTTCGGCTACTATCCAGCCAGCCTGGCTGCATACCCACACCAGAGGTATGCTCAGTATGGCTATCCAGTGAATCCAGCTTTTTTCAAGGAAGTGTGTCCTGCGGTAGCTTATCAGCAGGATTGCGGCGAAGAATGCGAGCAGGTAGCCGCCTATGATCACCATTATGCGGAATGAATAGAATGTGAGCGCTACAGGCGGTATGGCCTGTTC